>JBGSPR010000027.1:0-12218 GCA_041738495.1 Patescibacteria group bacterium | reverse complement strand
CCGACCAGCGTGACGGGTTCAGGAGAAGTGCGCTGTAGCCACTTCGCGAATACCGCGCCGTACTCTTCGAGGCTGAAGGACTTAGGAAGGGCAGACGACTTCCCAAACCCCAGGAGCGTCGGCGTGTGCACCAGGTACGCGTGCTCTAAGTAGTCACGCAGTCGCTGAGCGCTCGCCGCGTGCAAACTCCAACCGTGTAGGAACACCACGGGCCGACCGGCTCCCGCGGTCACGCTGTGGATGCGGAGCGTGCCAATGGTATCTACCCGTTCTCGGTGCATGTTGCCATCCTACCACACGCACCTTGCTATACTCAGAACATGCCATCCCTGCTCGCACTCCTCGGCTTCACCCTCCTCACCGCCGGCCTGCACGCCAGGATGGAAATTGAAATTGAGGGACCCTATGGGTGGGCAGCAAACCTGCCGACGAAGCGGTACGACACCAAACTCAGCCGGCTCATCTTCGGCGTACCCATCACCCGCTACCACCTGGTGATGATGGCCACGGTCCTCGCCTTCGCGCACCTGCCCGCGCTCGTCGTGCACCCCTGGACCGTACAGCACGAACTCTTCGTCCTCGGCTACGCCATCCTCCACTTCTGCCTGGAAGACTTCCTGTGGTTCGCCTTCAACCCTGCCTTTGGCGTGAAAAAATTTACGCGCGAAAACATCTGGTGGCACAGTCGCTGGTTCCTGGGCTTACCACTCGCCTACTGGACGGGCATCCCCGCAGCCACCCTCCTCCTCGCACTCGCCTACCAATCCTAATGCACCGAAACGTAAAGCGCGTGATGATCATCGTAACAATTGCGCTCCTCGGTGCCGGCGTGGTCATTGGTGGAGTATTTTCCTGGCAGAACTTCCGTGGTGCTGGGCCAGCCATTACTCCCCCGCCGGACGACATCACCGCCCTCCTGAACACGAGCAACGAACCTGCGAACCAGAACGTGAACGGCGCTGAACCAGCACCAACGACGAACACCAGCGTCAGCACGCAGGTCACGCAGAACACGACGGGCTTCCCGCTCACGCTCCCCACGGGCTACTCCATTCGCGTCCTCACCAAGGAGCTGCCGAACGCCCGGGACCTCGTGCTCGACAGCGCAGGCAACGTGTGGGTGAGCCAGCTGCAAGCTGGCCGGGTAACGCAACTCATGGTGAAAGACGGCACGCTCGTCGATCGGCACTCCCCATTCCAGAACCTCCGCAACCCGCACGGCCTGGCGTTCGACCCCACAGCGCCGAACGTGCTGTACATTGCGGAAGAGCGGAGCATTTCCAAGGCGCGCATTGGCACGGAAGCGCCCCTGGAGAAACTCGTCGACCTCCCGGACGGGAACAACCACAACCGACGGTCGCTGGCATTTGGCACCGACGGACGGTTGTACGTGAGCATCGGCAGCACGTGCAACGCGTGCGTCGAGGGGGACGAGCGGAACGCCACGGTCTACTCGCTCCTGCCGGACGGCTCGGACTTCCGCCAGGAAGCCACGGGTCTGCGCAATGCCGCGTTCCTCGCGGTCCGCCCTGCAGATGGCAGCCTGTGGGCAACGGAGAACGGCCGCGACTTACTCGGCGACAACCTCCCGCCCGAGGAGCTCAACGTCATCGAGCGCGGGAAGTTCTACGGCTGGCCGTACTGCTACGGCCGCAACATCCAGGACACGAAGTTTGATGCAAGTGCTGCAGCGGCTGCCCGCTGTGCTGCAGCCGCACCGGCGCACGTCACCTTCCAAGCGCACTCCGCTCCGCTCGGCCTCGCCTTCATCCCCAGCACATCAGCCTGGCCAGCCGACTGGCACGGCGACCTCCTCGTTGCGTACCACGGTTCGTGGAATCGCACGCAGCCAACCGGGTACAAAGTCGTGCGCTTCGACTTCGCGGCAGACGGCAGCATTACCGGCGAGCATGACTTCATTACGGGGTGGCTCACCGGGGACGGCGCGCTGGGTCGGCCGGTAGACGTGCTCCCAACCGACGACGGGACGCTCTACATCAGCGACGATAAAGCCGGGCTCGTGTACGTGGTGACGAGGGGGTAGTTCCTTGACCTGACCGCCCGTGCCTGGTAGGCTTTTCGGCAATCCACACAAAGAACACTGTACGTTAACGAACGGAGGATATACGTGCACCGTCCGAAACTCTTGGCAATTGTTCGTCACGCCCAATCCCTTCGAAATGAAGTGAAGGGCGGACATACCTACTTCATCGACGATGGTGATCGTGCTCGGGTGCGGGGTATAGCGGACCACAAAATCCCCATAACCATGGAAGGTCGCCGTCAGGCACGCGCGACGGGCATCGCGCTCCGCGAGCGCTTCGGGACGTTCGACTACGCCTACCACTCTGGCTACCAGCGGACTGTAGAAACCCTCGACGACATCCTCGCTGCATGGCCAACGCAGGAGCGGGAGAGCATCCAGGTACGCATGAACCCCTTCATCCGTGAACGCTGCCCGGGGTACGCGTACGACATGACGATAGCGGAAGCACACGCTGCGTTCCCCTGGCTGGAAGAGTACTGGACCACAATGGGTGGGTACCTAGCGCAGCCACCTGGTGGCGAGAGTCTCATCCAGGTATCGGAACGCGTGTACGTGTTCCTGAACATGCTCTTCCGCGACCGTGCCGGGCAGCGCATTCTCGTGGTCACCCACGGCGGTACAATCCGCAGCTTCCGCGCCAACCTAGAACGGTGGTCGTACGACCAGGCAACGGCATGGCCTCCCGGTCAGTCACCGCGAAACTGCTGCTTGACGCTCTACGAGTTCGACCCCAAAACCGGCCGACTCATCCTGAAGGAGTACAACACAACGTACTACGAGCACGCTACGTAGGGAAACGGAAAGGAGAACGCAATGCTCGAGAAAGAAGCATTCGCACTACTCACCAAGCGGGTGTGGCACATGCTGGAAGAGAACACACCCATACGGGAGAGCGTCCTCGCAGCGCTCAGTGATGCAGAGCCACAGCAATTCCGCGAGCACGTGGCTCGCGCGGTGCTAACGGAAATGACACAGGTTATTGGCAGGACTGTAGTGCCGGCGCCTACGGAGAGCGGTGACGACTTCCTCGATGCGGTGGCCCTGGCATTCGCCATCCTCGCGGAGAGCGACCGCCCACCGAAGTACGACGGGTACACGGCGCACGGGTTTGCAGAAATGCTCATCGAGCAGTTCTGCCGCGGCTACGCCGCTCTCGGGGAGGCATCGCCAACCGATGAAACCCTGGAGGACTGCCGGGTAATCCTCGACATCCCCACACGCTCGGAGAACGCGCAGGAACTCCGCGCACGGCTCCGCGATATGCCGATTTGTGCATTTGGCGAGTACACGCTCCTCTCGTGAGCGCGAATACCACCCGAGTCATACAGGCTCGGGTGTTCTCTTTGTGATTTTCCATTGGCAATTACGTTCGGGCGCGAGGCAGACGTGAACCCGGCGCCCCATGCCCCTGGGCGTGTCGGCGATTCTCGCATCGACACACCTTTTCACTTTTGGTCGGGGTGGCGGGACCTCGCACCACTCACTCCGTTCGGGTGCGAGGCAGGCTTGAACCCGGGGCCTTCCCGCTATGGCGGGACGCGCGGTTCTACCTATCACACAATCCTTCATGTACCTGGGTCGGGGTGGCGGGACTTGAACACACGGCCTCTTGCACCCCATGCAAGCGCGCTACCAACTGCGCCACACCCCGGCCCAGGCACACAAAAGCACGGTGCATCGTACCCCGATGGCATGCTGCGTGCAAGCGCGTGCTACTTCTCGTCGTCCTCGTGGTGCTTCGCAGAGCCAATCATCTGCACCATCCCATTGAAGAGCTGCGCGAACACGCGGTCGGAGCGACGGCCGTGGATGGGGAGCTGCTTGTGCACGTCACCGTGGGCAACGTCGTACATCGCGCGCGCGAGATTCTGGTACGGTCGTGCCAAGAACCGAGCTACGAGGATAGCGATGAGGAGTATGACGGGCAGCAGGAACACGTCGACAAGGATGAGCGAACGTACGAGCTGCCAGCGCTGCGCGTCGAACACGGACGATGAGTAATCAACGCCAAGAACAGCAATGACCTTGCCGGTCGCATCCCTAACCGGTGCGTACCCAGAAATCCACGAGCCCCACTTGTCTGTCGTCACCCCATCGTCGACGGACGGACGCGCGAGGCCTTCGCGCAAACGCGGAGTCGACGTTGCGTCGTACTCTTCGCCAATTTCTGGCTTCACCTCTGCTTGCTCCACCACGCCGTCACCGTTCTGGTCTTCGGTATCCTGCGCGGAAATGACAAACGTAAAAATGTTCTCACGTGTAGTTGGGCGGAGCGTGTAGATGTCATCGATGTGTGGATTGCCATCCCGCACTGCTTTGAGGTACGTGACGATACTGGCGTAGTTTGGGGTATTCTCGTCACCTGGTTTTTGAACAAGTTCGTGTGTGTCAGCGGGGATGCCCCGCGCGGCATTCTCGGCTACCGTCTGGAGCTCACGCTGCGTTTCCATGAGGAGATGGCGCGCCCGATAGATGTACACAGTCGTACTCCCCACAATACCCACGAGGAGGAAGGTGAGGAACAGAGTACCGGTGAGGAAGCGCTGGTAGGGTTTGAACGAGTGGATGTCCATGCCTCTAGTCTACTGCATTTTCGGTTCAAGGACGACCTTGCTTCTTCGTCCGGGGGTTTGCTACACTACTTCGTACAATCCGCGTATCAAGAGCGCTGGAGAGGGATCTCGCCCGCTACTATCCAGCCGGCAACCTACGCCATCGCTTCAGCCTGGCATGCATCAGAGCTCAGCGACTGGTGCATGGTGCTTCCATCGAGCCCGCAAGGGAAGATACACAGTTTCACTGATGCCTTCCGTGTCCGCGGAAGGTCTTTCACCTCTCCACTAACTGCACGAGCGTATGGCGCAGCGCACGCACATCTTCACTTCCGAATCGGTCACCGAGGGGCACCCCGACAAAGTGTGCGACCAAATTTCCGACGCGATCTACGACGAAATGCTGCGCCAGGATCCCGACTCGCACGCGGGGATTGAGTGCTTCGCAACCACCGGCTTGGTGATGGTGGGCGGGGAAGCCCGAACGAAGGCGTACGTAGATATCCAGCAGGTTGTCCGCAAGACGCTGCAGCGCATTGGCTACGATAGCCCGGATTTTGGCTTCTGCTACAAGGACATTGGTGTACTCAGCACGCTCCACGAGCAGTCTCCAGATATTGCGCAGGGTGTGGACGGCACCGGTGAGTTCAAGGAGCAAGGCGCGGGTGACCAGGGTTTGATGTTCGGCTACGCCAGCGACGAGACGCCCGAGCTCATGCCCCTCCCAATCTCGCTCGCCCACAAGCTGGCGAAGAAACTTGCCGACGTGCGCAAGGACGGCACGCTGCCCTACCTCCGGCCAGACGGGAAGTCACAGGTGAGCATTGAGTACGTTGACGGCAAGCCAACGCGAGCCGTGACCGTGGTCATTGCCGCGCACCACGCCGACTCCGTACCCATGGAGCAACTTCGCCAGGACATCACCGAGAAGGTCATCACGCCCGTGCTCGGAGCATGGTTCACCTCGGAAACGAAGACGTTCATCAACTCCACCGGGAAGTTCATCATCGGTGGTCCGCCCGCAGATACCGGGCTCACCGGACGGAAGATCATCGTGGATACCTACGGTGGCTCTGCGCCGCACGGCGGTGGCTGCTTCTCTGGGAAGTGCGTGACCAAGGTGGACCGCAGCGCTGCCTACGCCGCCCGGTACATGGCGAAGAACTTGGTCGCCGCAGGGTTGGCGAAGAAGTGCTTGGTGCAGCTCGCCTACTCCATTGGGGTCGCCAAACCTGTCTCCATCATGGTAGACACGTTTGGAACCGGAACCAAAGCTGACCAGGAAATCGAGCGGATTCTCGAGCAGCACTTCCCGGTGAAACCCGCAGACATCATTGCGCAGCTGAACCTGAAGCAACCCATCTACGAGAAGACTGCAGCGTACGGCCACTTCGGCCGAACGGACGTGGCCTTCCCGTGGGAAGCACTGGATAGAGTAGAACTCCTCAAGCAGTAGTAAGAACAGAAAAACCGCGAGCACGTGCCCACGGTTTTCTCTTTGTGGTGGAAATCTAGAACTGTAAGTCTTCTTCCATCCGCTTGTAGGCGTGAATGTCGTCCTTGTGGAACCAGTTTGCAATCTCGTGCTGTGCCTCCTCCTGCGTCTCTGAGGCGTGGACAATGTTGTGCACCGCGCGCTTCTCCTTGTTCGCCGCTGCTGCTGAGTCCACCGAGTAGTCCCCGCGGAGCGTGCCCATGTCCGCCATGTACGGCATGGTCACGCCGGCGATCTTCCGCACCATGTCAACGGCGTGCACGCCCTGTACGACCATCTTCACCACCGGGCCAGACGTCATGAAGTCCAGCAACCAGCCGCGCACCATCTTGCCAACTGCGAGGAGGTCGGTCGTGCCGAGCTCACCCTGCAAGTCGTACCCGTACTTCTCGTAGGTCTTCGCGGTCTTCTCCCCCACGCGGCGCGTCCACGCATCATCCGTTGGGTAGTGGTTGTCCATCTCCTCCCGAGTTGCCCATATCATCTTCAGCGCGATAACCTTGAGGCCGCGCTGCTCGAACCGGTGGATGATTTCCCCAATGAGGCCGCGCTTCACGCCGTCTGGCTTGACCAGAACGAGCGTTCGCTCTTCACGAGGGTGTGCGGTTGCCATAGGATGCTGGGTTACGCCTTGAGGAGTTCCTTCACCTTATCCACGATTGCCGCGGGGGTGAAGTTCGTTTTGATGAAGTAGTCTGTTGCCCCGAGCTGCCGTCCCTTCTGCACGTCTTCCTCCTGACCCAAGTTCGTGAGCATGACCACGGGGGTGTCTTTGAACTCTGGGGTCTTCCGCAACTCTTGCAGCACCTGGAACCCGTCCATCTTGGGCATGATGATATCCAGCAGGATGATGTCCGGCTTCTCCTTCTTCACCATTTCCAAACCAGCAAAGCCATCGGCGGCGTGGTGCAGCGCGTAGCCTTCCTTGGTGAACTTGGTGGTGTACATCTCAGCGATCAGCGGATCGTCTTCGATGAGTGCGACAGTGGGTTTCGCTCGTGCCATACCCCTACCCTAGCACGGGAAAATCACGCGTGCAACGCGTTGCTCGCCGGGGAGAGCTGCACGAATCCGCTCTCCGCTTCGTACCCGGCTGCAGCACGGAAAAGCGTGGACTCGCCGAAGCGCGGGCCAATGAACTGCCCACCCACCGGCAGTTGATGCGCGAAACCAATGGGCACGGAGATGGCCGGCAGGTTGGCGATGTTCGCCGGCACGGTGAAGATATCAGAGAGGTACATGGTGAGCGGGTCGTTGAACTTCTCCCCGAGTGGGAAAGCAACGGAGGGCGAGGTGGGACCGAAGAGCACGTCGATGTTGGCAAAGGCGGCATCAAAATCCTCTGCAACGGCGCGCATGAGGGCGTGCGCGCGGTGGTAGTACTTGTCTGCGTAGCCCTTCGACAGCGTGTACGTTCCCAGGATGCTCCGCCGCTGTGCCTCTGCCCCAAGTCCAGCTGACCGCACCCGCGTGGTGTACTGCTCGAAAGTCTCGCCGCTCGCAGCGCGCGCACCGGGCACCTGCCCGTACCGAATGCCATCGTACCGGGATAGATTCGACGATACCTCGCTGGTGACGATGACGTAGTACAGCGCGAGGGAGAGCCGCGCCAGGGGAATGCGCACCGGCACGAGCACTGCTCCAGCCCGTTCTATAAGGCGCAGTGCCTCCTGCACGCGCGCCTGAACCTCGTCATCCATCCCCTGCAGCGCACCATCATCCACGTACCCAACGCGCAAGCTTGCTAGCCCTTCTGTCAGGACGCTGGGAGGAACAGGATCACTCGCAATGGTTGTAGCATCGTGCGGGTCTGCGCCCACAAGAGCATTGAATACCGCCAGCGCGTCAGCAACGCTGCGTGCGAATGGGCCTACCTGGTCGAGGGAGGATGAGAGAGCGATGAGACCATTGCGGGAAACGCGGCCGTACGTGGGTTTCATGCCAACCACACCGCAGAAACTCGCCGGCTGGCGAATGGACCCGCCGGTATCTGACCCAACGGCCACGAGTGATTGGCGCGCAGCGACCGCCACAGCCGAACCACCAGAAGATCCGCCGGGAACGCGTTTCGGATCCCACGGGTTGCGCGTCTTCTGAAACGCCGAGTTCTCGGTAGACGATCCCATGGCAAACTCATCGAGGTTCGTCTTGCCCAGTAGGACAGCACCGGCGTCCAGCAAGCGCTGCACCGCAGTTGCGGTGTACGACGCAACGTACGGCGCGAGCACGTTCGACGCTGCTGTCGTTGGCGTGCCGGCAAGGCAGAGGTTGTCCTTGATGGCGAGTGGTACGCCGAAGAGCGCACTCGGTTCCTCCCCTGCACGCAGTCGCTGGTCCAGCGCGTCAGCACGCGCGATGGCCTGCTCGCCCAGGATGTGGAGGAATGCCTGTAGGGTTGGCTCCTGGTTCGCCACGCTGTCGACGTACGCGCTCGTCACCGCCTCCACGCTCAACGCGCCGCTGGCGTACGCGGCGTGGAGCTGCTGGATGCTGTACTCTTTCACGTCCATAGCTACGTCGTTGGTGGCGATACGATGTACGCGCCTTCGCGGGATGGCGCTTGGCGGGTTAGGTTCATCCCATCGTGGGAGTGCACGCGGTCTTCGCGCAGGTCGTAGGGCGTCACTGACGCGCGGGCACCTTCGGCAGGAGCCGCAACGCCACTCGCGTTCATCTGGTCGACGTACTCTAAAACGCGGCTAAGCTGCTCGGCGTACGTACGACGCTGCTCCGGAGTTGGGGAGAGGCGCACGAGCGTGGCGAGGTGAGCGATGTCGGCATCAGTGAACTGCATGCCGGTAGTATACCATTCTCCACGACGTTGACAGGATGGTGCTGCGTGGGTAGGCTCAGGTGAATACACAGAGAAAAAACGATAACAGCAAGGAGGCTGATGCTTGAAAGCGCGAAGCGAAAAGGTGCGAGCCACCTCGCCCAGGCTCTCCTCCGACCCCGTACTCGCCCGAGCTCAACGAGGAGATAGAGGAGCGATCGGAACCATCCTCGAGCAGAACCGTGAACGCTGCACGAACTTCATTTTCGGCATACTCCAGGATAGGGAACTCGCGCAGGATACCTACCAAAATGCCTGCGTGAAGGTTATCGAGCACATCCAGACGTTCGACGCGCGTTACCAGTTTTCCACCTGGCTCTACACCATTGCCCGAAACGAGGCAATCAATCGGAGGCGTTCTTCCAAGAGAGTGGAGTTCGTGGATATCGAGGTCATGGCCAACGAACTTCCCCACCCAGACGGCAGGCCAGACGCCCACCTGCGGAATGCAGCGCTGCTCGAGGCAATTTCTCACGCCGTCCGCGCACTCCCCGAGAAGATGCGCGCCGCATTTTCCCTCGTCCTCCTGGAAGGACACGCGTACGACGAAGCGTCACAGCGCTCAGGCGTGCCCATGGGCACGCTCAAATCCCGAGTGAACCGAGCGAAGTCACTCGTACGCACGTTCTTGCAAGAGAACTACCCCGAACTCCTAAAATGGCAGTGCACGAAGTGAACCTTCCTGAACGACCACGATGCCCACGCGTGGTCGTTCTCCTATGGCGCGCCTGTGCCGAGGAGCGCGCGGAAACTCTGCTCGTCCAGCACGCGTACGCCCAGCGTCGACGCGCGCTTCGCTTTGCTCCCCGGGTCACTGCCTACCACAACGTAGTCGGTCTTCTCGCTCACGCTACTCACCCACCTCCCACCAGCTGCACGAATAGCTTCCTTGGCTTCATCGCGGCTGAAGTGCTCCAGCGTACCCGTAACCACCACGCGCTTGCCCGCGAGCGCACTGCGGTGCGCGCGGCTAGGCGGAAGAATGCGGACGTACTTCTGCAGCGTGGCCAGGTACGTACGGTTCCCTGCAGATGCGAAGTAGTCAACCAGGCTCTGCGCCACGGTACTGCCCACATCACGAACTACAAGGAACTGCTCTTTGGTTGCGCGCTGCAGCGCGTGAAGTGACGGGAAGTGATCGGCGAGGTCGTGGCTCGTCTGCTCGCCGACGTGGCGGATGCCGAGTGCATTGATGAACCGCCAGAACTCCACACCCCTGCGCTTCTCTTGAATGCTCGCCACGACATTCGCCGCGGATTTTTCGGCAAAGCGTTCCAACGGCTCGAGGTCTTTCACCTCAAGCGTGAAGAGGTCAGCTGGATTCCGGATGAGGTCAGCGTTCCAGAGTTGCTCCAGAATCTTCGGCCCTAGACCATCAATATCCAAGCTGTTCTTCGCAACGAAGTGCTGCAATTCCTCCATGCGCTGCGCAAAGCACTGCTTGTTCGTGCAGTAGTACGCCACTTCCTTTTCGGCACGCCGAACGACTGACTTGCACACGGGGCAGCGCGCGGGCATGTGGAATACCTTCTCCTTGCCCGTGCGGAATTTTGGTAACGCCTGGATGACGTCAGGAATGATATCCCCGGCTTTTTCTAGGATCACCGTATCGCCAACGCGCACGTCTAGACGCCGAATTTCATCCAGGTTGTGCAGCGTGGCGCGCTTCACGGTCGTTCCTGCTACCTGCACCGGTCGCAGGTGTGCTACTGGTGTGAGCGCTCCGGTTCGGCCAACCTGCACTTGGATGTCTTCCACGACCGTCGTCGCCTGCTCGGCTGGGTACTTGTAGGCAATCGCCCCGCGCGGCGTCTTCCCCACAACTCCAAGGCGCTTGAACGCTGCGAGGTCGTTCACGTTCACCACGTTGCCATCTATCCAGAACGGGAGTGTCGGACGGAGCTTCTCCAGCTTCTCGTGGTAGGCCTGCACCTCTTCCAGTGACCCGCAGCGCTGGTTATGGCGGCCACTCTGGAAACCGAGGTCAGCCAGCAGCTGGTGCACCTCCTCGTGCGTGGCAAGGCCAACCTCCGTTACCAGGTCGTACGCGAGGAACGACAGCTTTCGAGAAGCGGTGATTTTTGGGTTGAGCTGCCGGATTGCACCAGCTGCAGCGTTGCGTGGGTTTGCAAAGGGTTCGTCCCCACGCTGCGCGGCACGCGCGTTGAGCTGGTCGAACACCGCTTTCGGCATGTACGCTTCGCCACGGATTTCTACGTCTGCGGGAAGTGCGCGAGAAACCTTCCGCAGGCGCAGGGGGATAGCTTCGATGGTCTTCGCGTTCTCGGTTACATCTTCGCCAACGCGACCGTCTCCGCGCGTCGCTGCACGAACGAGTACGCCATCACGGTAGGTCAAGCTCAGCGCGAGACCATCAACCTTGAGCTCGGCGAAAAACCCGCGCCCACGTTGGTCGGGTACGAGCTTGGCATTCCGCGCTTCCCAAGCACGCACTTCCTCCAGACGAAACACGTCGTTCAGCGAGAGCATGGGCACGCGGTGCGGCGCCTTCTGGAACATCGCCAAGGGCTGACCGCCCACGCGTTGTGTTGGCGAGTCAGACGTGATGAGGTCGGGGTACTGCTGCTCCAATTCCTGCAGCTCGTGCTTGAGCGAGTCCAGCGCAGCGTCAGAAATCTCCGACGTATCCAGCACGTGGTACTGGTACCGGTAGTGGTCTACCTGCTGGCGGAGTTTAGCAATGCGGGCTTTGGCGTCTGCTTTCGTCATAGGGTATGCTAGAGCAACCGTGCGTAGAGTATACCTCATTACCGGCATCATCATCGCGAGTGGCCTCACTGGCCTTGGACTCTGGTACCGCCACGTCGGCGCACCCACGCAAACCCTGGCCGACCTCCTCCCAGGGGTCGACAGTACGGTGCAACCCACCGTCACCTTCGCCGTTATTGGCGACAACGAGGGCGACAACCCCACCTACCGCAACCTCGTATCGCAGATCGTAGAAAACCCAGAAGTAGACTTCATCCTCCACGTCGGCGACCTCATGGCGAACGGCGGAGCCGAGGAAATTTCTGGCGCGCAAGAGCTGCACGACGAGCTCGGCGTGAACGTGCCAGTGTACGCTGTCCCGGGCAACCACGACATCAAGCTGGACGCCAGCCGAACGGAGTTCCAACGTGCATTCGGGCAGCTCCCCCGCAGCGTGGACATCCACCACGTGCACCTCATCCTCCTCGACAACGCTGACCGTAAAGTAGGCTTCACCGACGACACGCTCAGCTGGCTGGAAGCTGACCTCGCGGCGTGGGATGCGCGGAAACCCGACGATAG
>JBGSPR010000002.1:0-12092 GCA_041738495.1 Patescibacteria group bacterium | reverse complement strand
CCGGATCAGCAGGAAGCCATCAAACCCTTGGTGGAGAAATTTGACTTCCTCCCCAAGGGCAAGAAGCTTGCCGAGGAAATTACAGTCGACGCACAGGTACCCGGCTGCCCCATGGACGAGAAGAAATTCCTGGCTATTATCGACATGGCGCTGAAGAAATTCGGCATCGTGGCCTAGTACTATGCACACCGTAGACCTCTCCCTCACGAAAGAACTCACAAAGGTTGAGGGCGCAGCCGTGCTCGACGTGCAGGTGAAAGCGGGAAAGGTAGAGAAGTGCACGTTCGGCATTACCGAGTCCAAGCGTTTCTACACCCAGGCGATCCGCGGGAAGCCGTACAAGATGGTGCCCGCGCTCTTGGCGCGCATTTGCGGCACCTGCTCCAACGCGCACCTCATCTGCAGCATTGAGGCCTGCGAGCACGCACTGGGCATCCAGCCCTCTGCGCAGAGCGTCCAGATGAAGCGCCTCACCATGGCGGGCTTGAACATCCGCGACCACGCCCTGCACCTGTACCTCTTCGCTCTGCCAGACATGTGGGGGAAGGATAACTTCCTGAGCTTCGACGAGAACGATCCCGAGCAGCACCAAATCCTGCACGACGCCTTTGACATCAAAGCGGCTGGCAACCTGCTATCCATCGTCATCGCTGGCCGGAGCGTGCACGCCATCAACCCGCAAATTGGTGGGTTTCTCAACGTCCCTACGCCCGAGCAGGTGAGCGAGCTCATCCACAAGCTCGAGCACGTGCGACCTGCAGTCCTACGCACCATCGAGCGGTTTGCGAAGTGCGACTTCCGCTTCGATCGCAAAACGCACTTCATGGCCCTGGTGGCCAACCCCTTCAGCTACTTAGACGGCCGGATCATCAGCGACCGCGGCGACGACATTAGCGAAGCTGACTACCGCGACCACCTGGAGCACGTCGTCATCCCCTACTCCCAAGCATCCGGCTACGAGTTCAAGGGCGCGTCGTTCATGGTTGGCGCGCTCGCCCGCCTGAACCTCTCCAAGGACACGCTCAACGCCAAGACGAAGGCGAGCATCCCCGAGGTGCTCAGCCGCTTCCCCTCCACGAACATCTTCGACAACAACCTGGCGCAAGCAGTAGAAATTCTGCACTGCCTAGACGAATCTATTGAAGTGCTCCAGAGCACGACGTTTGCAAAGGAACCCCTCGTATTGCCAACGCGCCCCTCGGGCACCGGGATTGGCGTGGTGGAAGCACCGCGCGGCACGCTCTACCACAAAGTCACCATCGGTCAGGATGGCAAGGTCATCTCCGGTGACATCATCGTCCCCACGGGGCAGAACCAAATCAACATCGAACAGGACATGGCGCGCATGGTGCAGGACCTGCTACCGAACAGCCCAACAGCTGACCAGTTGCAGCACGAGTTGGAGAAGCTCATCCGAGCCTACGACCCGTGCATGAGCTGCGCCTCCCACTTCCTCACGCTCAAGCTGGCGGGAGCGAAGCTGCGACCTGCGTAATCGCTAGGTCTGGCGAGAGTGCAGGCGGCACGCCGACGAGCGTGAGGCGTTTGAGTTTGCCAAGCTTCTGCAGGAGCTGTAGCTGCGCGAGCAGGTCCAGGTCGTGCATGCTCACGCGCGGCGCGCTGGCGAACGCTGCGAGATCGGTGAAGACTTTGACCTTCTCCAAGCCCTTCACGGTGTCCACGATAACGAATGGATCCGGCACCTCATCCCACTCCTCGAGCGGGTCGCGGGTCGTGAACGTCAGGTCGGGCCGCAGGCGCTGGAGCTGCGGCAGGATGCGAAGCGGCAAACTATCTTCCTGCAGGTCGAGGTTGCCGAAGACCCACACGTTCATACTAGAGCGTCTGGTTACTCAACTGCATGGCGAGGTTCGTGTAGTGCGCGAGGTAACGAACGCTTGGCTTCGGGATGACTTCGCACACCACACCCCAGTGCATGGTCACCACGTCGCCAGGAGCGAGGGCGTCCAGCGAACCGTCTTCCTCGAGACGACGACGAAGCTTCACGTCAACTGCTTCGCCGAGTCGCAATTTCTTGTCCTGCTGCACCAACGGCTGGCGCTTCACCGTTACGCTGGGCCCCTCCACTGCCACGACCTCGCCCCAACTCACCCGACAGGAATCCATGCTCTCCAGGGTGTGGAGCTTGGCATCGTGGCCCGTGCGCTTGTAGGCGTTCATCACGTGGACGTTATGGTGCATGCGCGCGCCCTTACCGAGCTTCGCAACCAGCTCCTCGAACTCCTTGTAGCCGTACTTCCGCTTTAAGTCCAAATTATCCCGCAAGTGCTTGTAGTACACCTGCTGTGGTATAGACTCGAGCAGCGCATTGCCCACCCAGTACGCCTCGACCACGCGGTCATCGAACGGATCGGCGATGTTATTCGCGTGCGCAATTTCCTGCACGTACGGGTAGAGCGTGGTGAAGCCTTTCAGCAAGTACTGCAAGCCCGGGTCCGTGACCCCGGCTTCCAAGTACGCGTACACTTCACGGTTCGCATCCGGCCCGCACAAGTGGAGGCGGTTCGGACCAAAACCGTACCGCGCAGCGCGGCGAACGCCGTCAGGCCGAATCGCGTTCTGCAGCAGGAGCGTGGACATGCGTGGTGGCTCGACGAGTTGCCCAGATGAGCAGCGCAACGCCCAGCGTCACGAGTGCCCCCGAAAGCCACTGCTGCCCGGTAATTGGTCCTTTCTGGAAGGTGCCCGAGAGCAGAGCGGTAATGAACGTCGCGGGTACGAGCAGACTGGCCACTAGCGTCGCGGGTGCTCGCTTGAGCGCGCTATACCAGGTGAGGACGTACCCGAAGAGCAGCAAGCTTGGCAAGACAACCCAACCCCACTGGTCAAAATTGAGCGCACTCACGATGCTCATTTTCCCTTGCACGAGCACAACCCCCAGCAGCACGAGGGAACCCAGGAACATGCGAGCTGCGACGACGGTCAAGGTCGAGAGTGTGGCGAGTGCCTTCTTTGCAATCACATTCTCCACCGCCCACAGCAGGGTCGCGCCAAGAATCATCCACTCGCCTGTGCCGAAGTGAAAGCCCTGGAAACCACCGAGCGTGAAAGTGCCAACGAGCAGCAGTGCCAGCGCGGCAACGTGCCAGCGCGACACGCGTTCTTTGAGAGTAACCCACGCGAGGAGTGCGACCCACACGAACAAGGTTTTGTGAATGAGACTCCCGTGCACGGCCGTGGTCTGCTGCAGGCCGTTGAAGAAGAGAAGGAACGGCACGCTCCCGCCAACCACAGCGATAGCGCTAAGCTTCAGCCAATTCGCACGGTTGAGCGTTGCGAGCTCCTTCCACTTCACGAAGAGCGCCACGAGCCCAATGACGAGCATGCCCACAATGGCATTCTTCAGGAAGGTGAACACCGTAGCGTCTTTGATGACCGTAACGCTGACCTTGGCCACGAAGTTCGAGAGGCCAGAGATGGCTGCTGTGCCAAGGGCGAGGAGAATACCAGTGCGTAGGGTTTTGGTCATACGGCGAATTGCTTAGTGAGGTACGAATGGAGTTCTGTTATTGGAATGCGCTCCTGCGCCATGGTGTCGCGATCTCGGACAGTTACGGCGTTATCCTTCTCCACGGTCTCGAAGTCGATGGTCACGCAGTAGGGTGTGCCAATTTCGTCCTGACGGCGGTAGCGGCGACCAATGGACTGCGTGTCGTCGTACCAGGTGGTGAAGTCTCTGCTGATGAGCACTTGCACTTCCTTCGCCTTTGATGCGAGCGGCTCTTTTTTGGAGAGCGGCAGAATAGCAACTTTTACTGGCGCCAAGGATTTGTGCAAACGGAGTACAACTTCTTTTTCCTTGTTCGCTTCGGTCGTGGTGGAGCGGCCACCTTCCACTTCGTCGTACGCGTCAATGAGGAATGCGAGCGCAGCACGGTCCACGCCCGCAGATGGCTCAATGCAGAATGGCGTGATATCCCCTTTCGCTTCTTCATCGCGGAATGTCTGACCGTGAGCTTTCAGGTCGAAGTCTGTTCGGTTTGCCACGCCCATGAGTTCACTCCACCCTTTTTCGAATGGGAAGTTATATTCGATGTCAGTGGTGGCTTTCGAGTAGTGTGCCAGCTCGGCTTTGGGTTGATCGGTAAAACGAATATTCTCTTTCTTCATTCCAAGGTCCAAGAACCATTGCATGGATTCTGTACGCCAGTACTGGAACCACTTTTCATCCTCACCCGGCTTGCAGAAGTACTCCAATTCCATCTGCTCGAACTCTCGTGAACGGAAAATGAAGTTGCCTGGGGTAATTTCGTTGCGGAAGGCTTTGCCGATTTGGCCAATACCGAACGGCAGCTTCAGGCGCATGCTCTGCTGCACGTTCTGGAAGTTCACAAAAATGCCCTGCGCTGTCTCGGGCCGGAGGTACGCAGTCGAGACACTCTCCTCGGTGGAACCAATGAACGTTTTGAACATCAAATTAAAATTCGCTGGCTTGGTGAATTCTTTACCACCACAATTTGTACACTCCTTTCCAAGGTCATCAGCCTTGAACCTTTGGTGGCATTTTTTACACTCAACCAACGCATCATGGAAATTGACGAGGTGCCCGCTCTGCTCAAATACTTTCGGATTGGTCACGATGGAAGAATCCAGCCCCACCACGTCGCTTCGCTGCTGCACGAAACGCTTCCACCACTCCCGCTTGATGTTGTTCTTCAGCTCCACGCCCAAGGGGCCGAAATCCCAAAACCCACCCAATCCACCGTACACTTCGGCAGTAGGAAAAATGAAACCGCGTCGCTTGGCGAACGAAACCAGGGTGTCCATGGTAACTGGCATAGTGCTTGCAGTGTACGGTTTTTCGGGCGTTTGGACAAGAAAAAAGGACGCCTCGGGGAGACGTCCTTCGTAACAATGAGCAGGTATCCAGATTCGAACTGGAGACGGCTAGGTTGATACCTAGTGCTCTCACCACTGAGCTATACCTGCGGCTATTTTTTCGGGCTGGGCGGAATCGAACCACCTACCTCTCGATTCACATGGAATGAGTGCTCTCCCAACTGAGCTACAGCCCGTTTCATGGGACGTGCTGGGGTCGAACCAGCATCTCCAGGTCCTGTGCCTGGCGCGTTCCATTACACCATTGTCCCAGTGCTTTTCGCCAGCGGTACACTACTGCTCGCCACCACATGGCCAGTTTTTTACGTGATGGAGATTTCGCTTTCTCCGCTGGCTGTGGCACGACACTACCGAACGTCGGTTCGGCTGTCAAGCGCATTTTAGAGTGTGCGCAGCGCGAGGCGGAAGTTATCTGCCGCCACCGCGACATTCCCTTCGACGAGCGCGGCCTGGGCATCAGCGAGGGTGGCGAGCAAACCTGTACGTGAGAAATCCACCATACCTACCGTGTCCACGGCGCGGAGCTCTTGCACGAGCAACCCGAGTTCGAGGTTGGCATCCTGAGCAATGATCCCGGCCCGCTTGCGCATGGCTGCATCGTACGTCGCGCTGGACACGCGGTAGTGCACCGCTTCCAGCTGCACGCGCAACCGTCGGAGCCGCATGCTCGCAGCAGATATTGCGAGCAACGCTTTTGCCTGGTCGAGGTGACCTGCGCGAATGCACCGCGCCGCTTCGCTGAATTCCCGTACCACGTGCTGGAACGTCGTGCTGAAGGGTTTCACGGTTACCGGGGTGAGCGACCGCACGAAGTGCTCGAGCTGCGCGGTGGTGAGCTCGCGCCGGCGCACGCGAACGGTATTCCAGTGCGCCAGAATCTGGTTGAGGAAATCCTCAACGATGTGCACGAGCGTCTCCAAGGTCGCCAGCTGCAAGCGGACGTTCTGCCGGCGAAGTGCGTACACTTCGACGATATCGGTAACGCCAGCCTCACGCCGGATGAGCTCACCCACAGCCGTGAGCATGCGCAAGCACGCGACGCTGCTATTCACGCGGTTGAGCGAGTCCACTCCTTTCCGCGTAACGATGACGTGCTCAAGCGCGGTGAGTTTCTCTGCGTTCTTCGCGTCGATGCCAATTGCGGCAACGACCTGGTCAACCAGTCCTTCAATGCGGCCGATGAGCTCCTGGAAATTCTCGGTTCGCAGACCGAGGACGACCCCGTGGAGCGCGTGGCAGTGCTCAATCGCAGTCGTGAGGCGCGGGACTTCGCTCACCTCGTACCGATCTACGACGTGGCTGAGTGCTCGGTGGAGCGCGTACAGGTCTTCGTAAACGACGTACGCGACGTCCTCGGAACGGAACGGCAAACGCTTGCGCTGGCGTACGACTTGGCGTTCCAAGGTGCGTGGCCAGCGCGGCATGGTAAGTTGCCCGACCAGCGCAGGATTGCTCGGCGCATCCTCAATGACGTACACCCGAATTCTCTCAAGCGACCGTGCAGAAACGGTGTGGTGCTCTTCCCCAACGCGCACCGTGAGCGCGACGGGGTGTGCGAGCGCGAGTATGCTTCTCACACGTGTCCTCCTTTCATTTTTCAAGCTTCGTTTTGTGGTGGCACCCTACGACAAATACCCGCACTGGTCAATGCGGGTGACGGCGCGAGCTTTTGCGCTACACGTCTGCGGCTTTCTCGACGCGCACCTTCCCGCCTGCTTCCAGCACCGCCACGTCACGCCGTGCGAGCTGACCGGTGAGCAGGGCGTTCGCTAGGGCGTTGTCTACGTGCTCCTGGATTGCTCGGCGCAACGGCCGAGCACCGAACTGGGGGTCGAACCCCGTCTGCGCCAGTTCCATAATCGCCGCTTCACTCACCCGCAGCTGCACGCCCTTCTCCTTGAGGATGACACCGAGCTGCGCGAGCATGAGCTTGGTAATGGCAATGACCTGCGGGAAGTCGAGCGGCGTGAACACGATGATGCCGTCGAAACGGTTGAGGAACTCTGGACGGAAATACTGTGCCAGCTCTTGGGAAACCAAACGCTGCTTGATGCTCTCCAACTTCTCGCCTGCGTTGATGCCCGCCTGGATGGTGGACGTGCCCGCGTTCGACGTGGCAATGAGGATGACGTTGGTGAAGTCCACCGTCCTCCCGGTACTATCGGTGAGCCGACCGTCGTCCATGACCTGCAGGAAGACGTTGAGGATGTCGGGGTGCGCTTTCTCTAATTCATCGAGCAATAGCAAGGTGAAGGGATTCTTGCGCACCGCCTCCGTGAGGTACCCACCCTCACCATCCGGCGTGCCAATGAGCCGACCGAGACTGGACTGCACCTGGTATTCAGACATGTCGAGGCGAATCATGCTCTTCTCGTCGCCGAAGTACACTTCTGCCACGGCCTTTGCTAGCTCGGTCTTCCCCACGCCGGTAGGCCCGAGGAAGAGGAAGTTCGCAATAGGTCGTTTCGCATCCCGGAGCTCGGCGCGCGCGCGTCGGAGCGAGGCGGACACGGCCTTCACTGCTTCATCCTGACCAATGACGCGTTCGTGAATGCGCTCCTCCAATTTGAGGAGTTTCTCCGTTTCGGCTTGGGTTACCTGGGTGACCGGAATGCTGGTGCGTTCCGCTACAATCGCTGCCACGTCCTCGGCAGTGACGACGCTCCCCTTCCCCCGCGTCTTGTGCACGTACACCGCGGCCTCTTCTGCTAAACCAACTGCTTTCTCTGGCAAGTACCGGTCGTGGATGTACCGCTGCGAGAGCGTGACCGCTTTCTCTAGCGCGTCGTAGCTGAAGAGCACACCTTGCTTGAACTCAATAGCGCCAGCCTTTCCTTCCAGAATTTGGATGCCTCCATTGGTGTCTACTTCATTCACCGGCACGCGCTGGAAAACAGACTGCAGGCTCGAACGCTCGACGTAGCGGTGCTCGTCGAGCGGGTTCGTCGTGGCAATGCACGGGAAAGCATTGTGCCCCAAAGCTTGGGCGAGCATTTCGGCCAGGTCCAAGCGACTGCTCCCTTCGGTGGTGAGACCGGCCAAGTTCTGGACGTTGTCGATGTACAGCACGATGTTTCCCGAGCGCGCGATTTCCGAAAGGAGAATGTTGAATCGCTCTTCGAGCTCACCCTGCCGACCAGCATTCCCGACGAGGGAGGCAACCGAGAGGCTCACCAAGCGTTTGTCTTGGAGCACCACGGGCACGTCATCTGCTACCATCCGGTACGCCAAACCGTTGATAATTGAGGTCTTCCCCACGCCTGGTAGCCCAACGAGGAGTGGATTTGCTCGGCCACTCTCAAATACCCGAAATACTTCTTCAAACTCCCTATCCCGGCCGATGCAGTGCGCGAGCGACCCTACGCGTGCCAGCTGCGTGAGGTCACGGCTGAACTGATCCAACATGGGTGTGGCGATTGCAGTGAACGCACGGTTCATCCCGCCCTTCCCGCGGAACCGAGCTTGTCGGCGCCAGTGCTGGTACCCGCGCGAGAGCTGGCGCGTAATGCTAATCCACGCCACCACGTTGCGGAGCTTCTGCTCGTCAACGGCGAGGTCGGCCAGGATCTCGCCAACCACCCGGTCGTGCCCCACCGCAACGATGAGCTCGGGGACATCAACGACCGGCTTCGCGCCGAGTACCGCTTCCTGGTACGCCCGGAGGAGGGTACCAACGAACGCGCCCTGCACCATCGGTGGCACGCTCCCTTGCGGGAAACGCGAGAGCGCGCGCGTCACCCGCTCACTCAAACCCTTGCTCGAAATACCCAATCGCCCGAAGACAACCTGCGTGTCGTGGAGGGCGAAGAGCGCAGCGAAGAGGTGGAGCGGTTCAACGCTGGTGTGCTGCAGGCGTTCTGCCAGCGACCACGCGCCTTCGATAGCGCGGTGCGCAGGATCCACGAATGCACCCGACACATCTTGGAATCGGGATTGCTCTCGGACGAAATCAGGCCAACTCATGTTCGGGGCTGGCACGGCGAGGAGCTCGGCGTCGCGGTGTGCGACGAGCACGCGCTCTTGTCGCCCCTTCACCAGGCGGGCGATGACAATGAGGTCGCCGAGCAGCGAGAAGGCAACGAGTGCATTCCACGTACTTCGCGCCCCGAGGAAGTCGGTGATACTTCGCAGTTCGAATTGCACGCCCACCTCACGCGCTTGCCAGGCAACGACACCGAGGCCTGCACAGCCGAAGATTATGAGGAGCGCATTGAACGCGCGGTGGAGCCCACGCTGGAGTCGCTCTTCAGCGATGTGCCACCGATCAACTTTCCTATCCCACACGAACAACTTGCCCATGAGCCACATCCCTGCTCGTCGGCCATTGCAACCCGGACACCCAGCAACGCCCGCCACGCAGGTGGGGCACGAGAGGATGACCGAGGGTGAGAGGGGTGCTCTTGCCATGCGCGTTACACGGGCCAGGGAACGCCAACGAGCTGACGGAGGAAGAAGTACACCACCGCTACCGGTGCTGCGAGGTAGCCGAGGAAGAAGAGGAGGTACGCGACGAGCGTGATGGCGAGAACGACGGTGAGCCCCAGGCCAACGAAGAAACGCATGAAGAAGCTTATTGCCCGTCCGCTGCGCGAGTAGTCGCCGTACATGGGTACGAACAAATTCTGGAACCACACTTTAGGGCTCCAGCGACTTCGATTCACGAATTCCCCAGCCCGGGTGAGGGTGAAGCTCCCCACGCGAACGAGACCTCTCCCGTACCACCACGCGGGGAAGAGCAACACGTCTACCACAAATTCGTGGAGGACGAAGCGCGTGGCGTTGCGGGCGAGTGAGTCGGCCATAGTGGTACGTTCAGTATACCACTTGCGACCCGTACGCTCCCCTACACCGCTGGTGGTGCCGCGACGACTAAGCCCTTACCCTGCGCGGCGACGTCACCCGTGAGGTCGGTAGTGATGATGGCTTTCTCAACCCGCAGGTCTTGGCTCGTAAATTCGTCACGAGCAGTTGCCGCGGTTTGGTTGAGGAGGATGAGGAGCTTCCCCACGTCTGCCTCCCCTGGTGTGATGCTCACCTCGAACTTCGCCTCCAGACTTGCGAACAAGCTACCCGTGCCAGGCGGGACGCGGTTGATGCGCCAGCTCACCTCGCGCGTGGCTGGATCGAAGGTAACTGCTTGGCCAGCGGTCACCGACTGCTTCCCCGTCCAGGTAACCTGCTCGGGGAGCGTTGCAGAAACGACCACCTGCGATACTTCGTTGGTTGGATTGGAGAGCGCCCATGCGAGCTCGTAGGTGGTAGCCTGTCCCACCTGCGGGGGAAGCGGACCCGTGCCGACGGGAATCTGCTCGTCCGTGTAGTACCGGCCTTCAGGCTCAACGTTGAGCTTGGTCGTTACCTTGGTCGTCAGCGGCGTTGCCTGGGTCTCCACACTCTTCTCATCCAGTCCATCAATACTCCCCACCGTCAGCCGGGCGCCTGCGGTGATGACGAAATTCCTGTCGGCCTGCACGGCAATGTTCGGCCCCGATCGAACCGGAACGCGAAGGAGAATGTCGCCCGATTTCCCGCCGGCAACCGCGGCGAGCGCGGGTACGTCCTTCTTCGTCCAGGTGAGAGTCTGCCCAGAGAGCGTACCCTTGCTCAAGTCCGACCGGCTATCCAAATCCAGGATGCTCACGGTCGACCCCTCGGCGTTCTTCTGATTGAACTCCAGGCTCACGCTCACGTCGCGCATCTCAGCATCACTCTCATTCTTGTACGTGAGGACGTAGTTCAGCGTCTCACCCCACCCAATGTACGCGCCACTCCCTGGGTTCGTCGCCACAATGCTCAGCGCCATGCCAGCCTGGACCACCGTCCCAATACCGCTCACGTCCGCCTGCACTTGAAAACCCGCAGCTTGCACGCGGCCAGCACGGAACTTGAACTCTGGCGTGTCCCCAACGGGACGGTCGAGCGTACCGGTTATCTTCACCGTGCGCTTCTCGCTCGGACCGAGCGCGCCTACGTCCCACACGTTCTCTTTCTCCGATGGCTTGGGGTCGGCACTCGTATACGTAAACCCCTCTGGGTACTCGGCGACCAGGCGGACGTTCGAGAGCTCCTCGCTCCCGGTATTCTCGACGGTCACGGGAATGACTACGGAGGTTTTCGGCGGGATGCGCAAGGGCACCTCGGGGGTGATGCGGAGCACAGTCTTGTTGACCGTCACGCGCACTTCCGCAGTTTTCTGAAAATCGTAGTTGAAGTTCGCGGGTCGGTACGTGAGCGTGAACGTGAATACCTTCGACGCACCCTGCTCACCGAGGAGCTGCCCGGCAATGCTCACCGTAGTTCCGCCGCGCTCCTGTATTGTACCCAGCGACCACGCGTTGTTGAACTCGTTCGAAGCCGATGGCGTACTACTGCGAAAGGAAAAACCTTCGGGAGGTGTGTAGGTGAGTTCAGCGTCGCGCAGTTCCACACCTTCTTCGTTCTTCACCTGCACGCTCACCGTTACTTCATCGCCCGAGGCAACCTCACTCGCCGCGGTTCCCGTGAGTACGACGCGCTCACTAAACCGCGATCCACGAGCGAACGTGAAGTAGCCGGCTGCAGCTGCGGCGGCCAGCACGCCCAACGTGATGAAGAGGTAGAGGAGCTTCCGAGACTTCTTCTTCGTGTGCTGAACGCTCTGCACGTTCGAGCCACTCTGCGCATCGTCATCCTCACGGTAAATTTCGCTCAGCACGTTATCGCGCAGCGCCTGCTGCGTGGGGCGCGCGCGAATAGGCAGCGGGGTATCCGGCGTGTCGGTCGTCTCGTCTGGTTCGTGAGGGACACTCTCCCCTCCTGGTGCTCCGACGCGCTCCTCGTCCACATCCTTCCCTCGAATGCGGCGAACGGGAACGCGACGCGTGCTCCCAGTGTCAGAGTCTTTTGCTTTCGGCATGGTACTGCGTAGTATACGCTGTGCGTGACGTTTGCTCAACCAACCGTGCGCACGAACTGCACGAACCGCTCTGCGGGTAAGCGTCGCTCCAGAACGTGGTCCAGCGCAGCTCGAGTAACCTGAGCTGCCCCGCGCTCCACTGCTCGGTCTGGCGGGATCGCCGGTAGCTCTGACCACGCACCTCCGACGAATTGCTGGATCGTGCCGCGCACGTCCGCGTGTACGAGGAGCGCTTCTGGGTCAGCGGCTGCGCACTCCTCTCCGAGCCAGCCCCCGAAGCGAGCTGCGTACCGCGTTGCAACGCCGAGGGGGAGGCGGCAGTGCACGCACACGTGGA
>JBGSPR010000052.1:0-4664 GCA_041738495.1 Patescibacteria group bacterium | reverse complement strand
GCGTCGTTGTCCTCCTGCTGAAGCGTGGCGACCCCTTCGTCACCCAGCACGCGAAGAACGGTACCGCCCTCTTCGTCCTCTCCGTCTTCTGGTTCATCCCGCCGGTTGGCGTGGTCATCCTGCTCTTCGAGCTGTACGGGTTCTACCAGGCGTTTATTGGTCGGCCGTACAAGTTGCCGCTCATTGGGGATTGGCTGGAGTCTGTAAAAATTTAGTGCGTTGAGGAGCACCGCGTGGACAAACGCGTATTTTTGTGCTAGAATATTTTTACGTTCTCTTACCTAAACGAACACCATATGCCAAAGCGCATGCCGTCTGCCGCTGAGAAGAAGAAGCGGTTCATCTTGTGGTTTGATGAGATTAGCATCGCCGATGTCCCGCTCGTCGGCGGGAAGAACGCGAGCCTGGGGGAAATGTACCGCGAGCTCACCAGCAAGGGCGTGCACGTGCCCAACGGTTTTGCCATCACCGCCTACGCGTACCAGTACCTGCTCACCAAGGCGAAGATCAAGGATGACATCAAGCGGATTTTGCGCGATCTTGACGTGAGCGACCTGAAGAACCTGTACGACCACGGTCGTCGCGTACGGGATACCATTAGCCACGCTGAATTCCCGCCCGAACTGCGGGAGGAAATTGTTACCGCGTACCGTCGGCTGTCCCGGGAGAACAAGGTGAAGAACGTCGATACCGCGGTTCGCTCCAGCGCCACGGCCGAAGACCTGGCCGACGCGTCGTTCGCTGGCCAGCAGGAGACCTTCCTCAACGTGCACGGCGAAGACCAGCTCATCCAGTCTTGCCGCGCGTGCTTTGCCTCGCTCTTCACGAACCGGGCAATTAGCTACCGGCAAGCGCGGAAGTTCGACCACTTCAAGGTCTCGCTCTCCATTGGCGTGCAGAAGATGGTGCGGTCTGACCTCGCTGCGAGTGGCGTCATGTTCTCCATCGATACGGAATCTGGGTTCAAGGATGCGGTGATGATCAACGCCAGCTACGGGCTGGGCGAGAACATCGTGCAGGGCGCGGTGACGCCGGACGAGTTCTACGTGCACAAGCCTACGTTGCGCAAGGGTTTCAAGCCCATCATTGGGAAGAAGGTAGGGAGCAAGCAGATTAAGATGATCTACGCACCCGGTGGCGTGCGACCCGTGAAGAACGTGCCCGTGGCGCAGCCCGAGCGCAAGCGGTTTGCGATCACCGAGACCGAAATTCTCAAGCTCGCGAAGTGGGCAATCATCATTGAGGATCACTACTCCAAGAAGGCTGGGCACTTCAAGCCCATGGACATGGAGTGGGCAAAGGATGGTGAGACCGGTCAGCTCTTCATCGTGCAAGCGCGCCCCGAAACGGTAACGAGCCGGCGTAATCCGAACGTGCTCGAGACCTACGTCCTGGGTAAGCGCGGCAAGGTGCTCACCGAAGGCGGGAGCATTGGCGCGAAGATTTCCACTGGCATGGTGCACGTCATCGAGGATGTGAAGGACATTGGCAAGTTCAAGGCCGGGGAAGTACTGGTGACGGAAATGACCGACCCGGACTGGGAGCCAATTATGAAGAAGGCAGCGGCCATCGTCACGAATTCTGGCGGGCGCACGTGCCACGCGGCGATTATCTCCCGCGAGCTCGGCGTCCCCTGCGTGGTCGGCACGGGAGACGGCACAGAGAAGTTGAAGAAGTCGACGCTGGTTACGGTGTCCTGCGCGGAAGGGGAGAAGGGGTACGTGTACGCCGGGAAGTTGCCCTTCAGTATCAAGCGCACAGACTTGAAGAGCCTCGTGCGCCCGCGCACGAAGGTGATGATGAACGTTGGCAACCCAGAGTCCGCATTCGCCGACAGCTTCATCCCCAACGACGGTGTGGGACTGGCGCGTGAGGAGTTCGTCATCAACGACTATATCAAGGTGCATCCCATGGCCTTGCTGAACTTCGCCAAGGTGAAGGATGCCCGCGTTCGCCAGCAGATTGAAGAGCTCACGTTCGGGTACGCGAGTAAGCCCCAGTACTTCATTGATAAGCTCGCGGAAGGTGTGGGGCGCATCGCTGCAGCGTTCTACCCCAAGGACGTTATCATCCGCCTCTCGGACTTCAAGACGAACGAGTACGCGAACCTCGTTGGCGGTCAGGACTTCGAGCCGGTGGAGGGCAACCCCATGATTGGGTGGCGCGGCGCGTCACGTTACTACGACCCCAAGTACGAGCCGGCCTTCAAGCTGGAGTGCTTGGCGCTCCGCAAGGTGCGCGACGTGATGGGCTTGAAGAACTTAAAAGTCATGGTGCCGTTCTGCCGTACCGTGGACGAGGGGAAGAAGGTGATTGCCACCATGGCGAAGTACGGCTTGGTCCAGCACAAGGATGGGCTGGAAGTGTACGTCATGTGCGAAATCCCGAACAACGTCATTCTCGTGAAAGAGTTCAGTAAAATTTTCGATGGCTTCAGCATTGGCAGTAACGACCTGACGCAGCTCACCCTCGGCGTAGACCGCGATTCCGCCTTGGTGGCGCACGTGTACGACGAGCGTAACGCCGGTGTTAAAGAGCTCATCCGCACGGTCATCCGCGGAGCCAAGCACTACAAGCGCAAGATTGGTATCTGTGGCCAAGCACCTAGCGACTTCCCAGACTTCGCGCAGTTTCTTGCCCAGGAGGGGATTGATAGCATTTCCCTCAACCCCGATACGGTCATTAAGACGACCATTGCGATTGGGCAAGCCGAACGGAAAACAAGACGATAGCGTTTGACAATATTACCCTGAACCACTCACTTCGTTCGGGCTCAGGGCATGCACCACGTCGGCTTGCCATGCATCCGAGCAGAGCGAGTGGTGCATGGCCGAGAAGAAGGCGCGGCGCAGGTAATGTTTTGATCATGCGAAAGTAACTCCCTGCGGGGAGTTACTTTCTTTTTCTCGGGTTTTCGCGTATTGTTACGTAGTACGTAGAGGAGGAAACTATGATCAAACGCAGAAAGCAAAAAAATCCTTCCTGGCAGATTCCCGTTGCCTTGCTCGTCGTGGCAGTTCTTGTGGTTGCAGTCACGTACCAGTGGCAACGTTCTGCAGAGGGCTCCGGGGCGAGCGCGAGTACCGCAAACGTGCGCCATCCGGTACCAATCCGCATTGCTGATGATCCGCTGGTCGACGCCATGCTGGCAGCCGGAGACTTCGTCGTGCGGCAGCAATTACCGAATGCAGATCTCACCTACCAGATTGATGTCACTACGGGGAATCGCCGGCATCTCCCCGTGTCTGTTCGTCAGCTGGCAACAGTGGGCGGGCTGTACGTGCTGTGCGAAGTTGCGGATGCACCGATGTACTGCGCAACCGCTGACCGTGCGCTCCAGTACTACTGGAAAGACATCGTGCCCGTGCCCGAGCCGTACGAAGGGAAGTGCTACTCGTCGTACGGCGGCTGCACGACTGGTGCGACGGGTATTGCTATTGATGTCGTGCACAAGCGCTGGCGCGCAACCGGCAGCGTCATGCTTGGAGAGGAGAACCTCCTCGAGACCGCGCGTTCGTTAGGTTCGTTCATCACCAGTCTTCGTAAAGATAACGGTGAGTACGGCGAGATGCTCTACCCGGTCGGTGATGGACGCGAAGACCCCTTCCATTCCTCTCGGTACAACCCCGGGGAGTCACTGTACGCGCTCATGGAACTGTACGAGATGACTGGGGAACCTATGTGGCTCGAGCACGCACGCGCGTTCAACGCGAATCTCCAGAGCTTACCAATAGCCCCAGATCAGTGGCACAGCCACGCGCTCCGCATGCTCGCACGGGCAGGTGAGCTGAACCCCGATGACATTGCCTACGCGAAGCGTATGGGTGACGAGATTCTGTCCCTGCAAAGTGCAATGCGCGACGAGTCTGCGAGTACGTTCGACATGACGACGCGTGCGGAGGCGCTGTCGAGCATCGCGCAGGCGCTCGCCCTCGTGGGTGAGGCGCACGAAGTGTACGCCGACGGTGCGCGCGAGCTCATTGACCTCGCCCGTACTCGGCAGATTCCGTACCAGAACTGTGCGTGGCAGCTCTCCGCGGAAGACACGGAAGACTACGTCGGAGGATTACTCGGGAGTTGTACGGATAACTTCCTGCGCGTGGATGCGGTACTCCACTGGATCTACGGGGTTACCGGGTACTTAGAGTACGTGGCACTTAACGCGTCATCGTAACCAAAGCGCGCGCACGTGATAGGTACGAAGTATCACCGTCGAGGATGTTTGTGCAGTCGCAGGGCTTCTAGAGTTTACTGATTTCTTTTAAGTCTCTGTCTGGCAAGTACAGCAGGATGACGCCAACGATAACCCCGATGATGGCAGTCCACAGGTGGCTCCCACCGAAGAGCCAGGCGTCGAGTTTATCCAGGACGTACCACACACCGCGCCACACCAGGACAATGCCTAGGACGAGGTAGAGGTTCTTCCCGAGTTCGTGGATAGGGGAGGGTGGCATACTATCGGGTTTGGGGCGCTGCGCACGCTCGCGCCCGTTCGAATCTCATTTTCGTATTCCTGCTTGTACCCCTTCGGGGCTCGTGCAGGAATGGCGGTGTTTTTTGATTGATGTTCGAACTTTTTTTGACGAAAATCCGAATTCCGAATTTTAAAATCCAATCGCTCGGGCGGGCAAAAAGGAAGGGGGTTGGGGGGAAGGAATTTTTGC
>JBGSPR010000006.1:0-4018 GCA_041738495.1 Patescibacteria group bacterium | reverse complement strand
ACCGCCGCGTGCGCGTCCTCATCGAGGATGTCATCAACGTCGGTGAGCACGGCCAGGGACTGAGCAGGGTGGAGGTAGTCGCGCAGGTTGGTGCCATCGTCGCGCGCGGGCATGCGCGCTGGGGGAATGATGGCGTGCGGGAGCGCTGCACTCGCCTTGTTCGCGTGGTCAATGCTGTGCAGTGAGGCTATCGTTCGGTCGGCAAACTCTACGCGAATGGGCGCGTGGCCACCTACGGGGTACACGTCCATCACGCCTCCTCGGCGAGCAAACTCTCCGGGGCCGGAAACCATAGACTCTGCCATGTACCCGTGCTCGACGAAGTGTCGGGAGAGGTCGGTTGTGGATGCAGCGGCGCCCGGTCGTACGTGCAGGATGCCGTTGCGGAAGTGCGGGATGGCAGGGAGCGGGGTGAGGAGCGCGCGAGGTCGGACGACGAGGGTAATGGGTTGCTGGGTGAGGAGCGCGGCGAGGACGGGTGGCGTCACGTCCGTTGCGATTGGTCGATCTGCCGCGACGCGTAGGGCGTGCAGGGCAGCAACGACGCGGCGCTGGTGATCCTCATCATCCACGAGCCAGAGCAGCGTGTGCCGAGGAGCAATGCGGAGGACTTCGCCGACGAGCGCGGCTTGCGCGGTAATTTCTGGTATTCCCGAGGTGCGCGTCACGCGACCATCCCGCAGTGCGTCGCGGACTGCGGGTGGGAGGGAGAGGTGGATTGGATCGGGACTGGCGGGCATGCAGGTGGTGCAGAATGCGAAAGCGGTAAGGCTTGACAGCAGGGTGGTGCGGTGCTAGGTTGGTGGACTGTTTTGCAGAGGCGAGTTCGCTGACATCCCACGTCCACAAGCGATCATGAGGTTACCCCTCCTACACCTTCATGGCTGCTGACGCACGTGTCTCGGTTTCCGATGGCGCGCTGCACGTGGACGGGGGATGCGATCGCGCTCGCGGAGCCTCCTGCGTTCCTACGCAGGTTTTTTTGGCGTCGCTTGGTTGAAGTGGTTCGCGGCGATGGCGGGGGATTGCTGGAGTGCGCGCGTAACCGCGTCCACGACGCGGTGCATGACGTGCGGGAGGTCGGCTGCCTGCATGGGGTCGAAGTCAGCGAGGACGTACTCGGCGGTGTCGTACTTCGCAACGGCCCACTCGCGTGAGTCAATGCGCCCATCCGCGTTCGCGTCCATCAGGTTGGGCCGGCCAATGCCCACCCGGAAGCGCCAGTACTGTTTCGCGTGCAATTCGCGCTCCACTGATCGGATGCCATTGTGCCCGCCGTCGGAGATGTTCGTGTGGATCCGTAGTTCGCCAAAGGGAATGTCGAGGTCGTCGTGGATGATCCAGATATTTTCTACGGGAATGCTGTAGAACCGGCTTACTGCTGCAACTGCTTTGCCCGAATCGTTCATGAACGTTGAGGGTCGGCACAGCCAGGCGCGCGGTTCGTCCGTCTTGGCGGTGAGGAAACTGTGCTGCGCGCGGTTCTCTACCAGCGGCGGGAGTTTCCAGGCGGTGAGCAGGGCGTCGACCGCCAGGTAGCCGACGTTGTGGCGTGTCCGCGCGTACTGCTCGCCCGGGTTACCGAGGCCAACGATGAGCGTGGTGGTCATAGGGATTTTGCAAAAGGCTGTTGGATGCTCACGCGAATTGGCGTGCCTGTGAATGGCACTGCAGTGCGCAAGGCTTTCTCCACGACGCGGGCGTACGACGCGGGTAGGGCTTCGCGCTTATCCGTGCGTAGGGTGAAGCTCGGTGGTCGCGTTCCCGTTTGGGTGAGGATACTCGTCACGCGCTTCCGCCCACCGTGCTTCGAGCGCGGCCCGAGCTTCTCCCCAGGCTTGAGCGTGAGCGCCTGCCGCTGCACGCGATCGAGGGTTTCCTGGGGAATCGTGCGGATGCGCTCCTCGCCAATGGCGATGGTGGTTTGGAGTATGCGGTGCACGTGCACGCCCTCGGTAGCCGACGTGACGATGTGCGGTGCCCACGATATGAAGGGGAGCGAGCGGCGTAGTTCTCGTTCGGCAGCGATCGAGGAGGTCGGGGTTTTTCCTGGGATGCGATCCCACTGGTTACCCACGACGAGGAGTCCCGTGCCGCGCTCCACGACGTCGCCCGCGAGTGCTTTCTCCACGACCCCCACGCCATCGGGCACGCTGTAGACCAGGACGGCGATGTCCGCATCGCGGAGGGCGTCGCGGGTGTGCCGCAAGCTAAGTGCCTCTACCCGCGATCCAGTTTTCCCCCGCGCGCGTACGCCCGCCGTGTCCACGATGGTGAGTTTCGTCCCGTGGTAGGTGCACGTGAATGCGGCTGCGTCGCGCGTGGTGTGCGGCTGGCTAGAGACGACGCGCGCATCGTCGTGCAGCATTGCGTTCGTTAGCGCTGATTTCCCAACGTTCGTCCTGCCAATGAGTACCACGCGCAAGGTACGCGGCGTCGTGCGATCGGCAGATCGGGTGCCTACCGCTCGCGCGATGGCATCGAGGAGGTCGCCCGTGCCGCCCCCGTTCTTCGCGGATACGCCAATGACCGGTACAGTGCCGTGCGCGTACGCCGACAGGGAGACACTTCGGCCCCGCGCGTCGGGTGCGTCCAGCTTGTTCACGGCGATGATGACGGGCACGCCTGCTGCCTGCAGGCGTGTGAGCTCCCGGCGCTCTTCCTGGCGGAGGCCAATGGGGTGCTCCACGACCATGACCACGGCGGCAGCCGTCGCGAGCGTGCGGCGAACCATGCGCAGAACGTTCGCGTGGAGCTCGTCTGGGGAGTCGATGTCAAAACCGCCACTGTCCACTAGTGTGAAGCCACTGTTATTCCAGTGTACTGCACGGCGCTGGAGGTCGCGCGTGGTGTGCGGTTGCGCGTCGGCAATGGCAAAGCGGCCGCCGGTGAGGCGGTTGAAGAGCGAGGATTTTCCGACATTCGTCCGCCCCAGGAGGAGGACGTCAGGGAGAGCCATACGACCAGTTAGGTGGAGCTTGCAGGAGGGAGGTTTTGGAACGCACTCGGGTACGAACTCTTGGCAATACTCACCGCGCTTCGTCCGAGGATGAGGAGCACCTTCGGCGCGCCATCGCTGGCATTCGTGTTCGCGAGCGGGGTGCCAGCGGAGAGGGGAACGTCGATGGGGAGCGTTGCGCTCACGGTGCCCCCGTACTTCTGCTGGAGCGCAGCTACCGTTTGCGTTGCGGTTCCGCTGGAGAGGTCAACGATGACCGTACCCTCGTACCGCACTCCGGTTGGCGCTTGTACGTACGAGGTAATGTTGTACGCGAATCCGCGGAGGTACGTGCTCACCGCGCTCGCCAGGCCAGTTTCACCCGTGGCGTTCACCACCTGGACGGGGGTTGACTCACGGAGGACCGCATTGTTCTGGAAGATGTTGGCCGCGAGCTCGTGAATTTCCGCGTAGTTTCCAAGGCCGAGTCGTGGCTGGATGACGTAGGCGCCATCTGTCCCCGTACCCTGGCGCACGAGGTTGTCTGGCGATGTCTCGAGGACGCGCGAGATGAGCTTGTCGGAAGAGAGATCCTCCGCAATGCTCGCGAGCCGAGCAACTTCCCAGAGTTCGAACGTCGTGGTGACGTGCGCGCCGAGGGAGTCGAGCAGACCACTCATCTTCCCGGGGTTAGTGAGCGTGCCGAGAGAGAGTGCTTTATCTCGGAGGGCGAGGATGAGCTTCTGCTGTCGCTTCGAGCGCGCGAAGTCCGACCCCTCGCCGTTCGTGCCGTGCCTGGAGCGGGAGAACTGCAACGCACGCTCGCCATCGAAGTGCTGGGCACCGGTGTCGAAGCGAATGGTCTGGTAGCCGTAGTTGTAGGTGGGGTACTCGTAGTCGACGAATGGCGTGTCCACCGTTACGTCGATGCCACCGATTGCGTCGACTGCTTGCTTGAATCCATTGAAGTCTACCCGTGCGAAGTAGTGCACGGTTTGCCCGGTCACGTCTTGTACGATGTCACGCATGAGAGCGTCGCCGCCCGTGGGGTTGTCGTTCGTGTTGCCGAATGCCAGGGCG
>JBGSPR010000001.1:0-3145 GCA_041738495.1 Patescibacteria group bacterium | reverse complement strand
GACCCCGTGCTCGCGCGCGTGTTCAGCAAAACATCCTGACCTTTCCCGCAACCCAGTCTCCAGACTGGGTTTTGCTTTCCCCCTTGACACGTTTCCTGAAGCGTGCTACCTGACTCAGTCACCTGAACAGTACACAAGCGTGCTCACACTGCCATGAAGGCAGTAGCACGCGCCGTGAACCTTGAGAAGGAGTGGAATCATGAGTAACAGTGACTATGCGATCAACCACTGCGGAATCACCGCCGAGATCAGCGATGCCATGTCATCGGCCGACTTTCAGGAGAAGGTGATGGAGCGGGTCGGCGAGAAGCTTACCGCCATGCAGGGCGGTCAGGAAGAGCCGGCCAGCGAGTACGCTGCGGTTGAGCTTGTCGCGAACGTCATCGCTACCAAGGTCGCCGAGCAGGGCGCCCGCCGGACCACCGACGATCTCGGTCTGGATCTGGACCGCATGATCAACCACGCCAAGTCGGAGCACATCTCCGGCTGCTAGGCGGCACACCACGAACTCCGGGCGGCTCGGTACCTTTACCCAGCCGCCCGAAATTTTTTCTGGAGGAAACACATGTTCTTCGAAAATCGAGCGCATGCGGGGCAGTGCCTCGTCGACGTGCTGCGCGCGCAGGGTCGTGATCTCCACGGCTACAGCGTGCTCGGCATTGCGCGCGGTGGCGTGGCAGTTGGCGCGGAAATCGCTTCAGCTTACGGCTTGCCGCTCCGCGCGTTCTGCGTGGACGACTTCACCGTGCCGGAAGGCCGACTCCTCGTCACCTCGGTGGGGAGCGGGGCGCTCATCAGCTTTGATGAGGCCGCGAAGCAGTTCGTCACGCAGTTCGCTACCGATGTTCGGCAGCTGCCCGTGGCTGACGTTGACGTCCACCTCACCGCTGTCGTGCAGCGCACCGCGATGTTCAACAGTGGCCGACCGCTACTCACCACGGACCGGGTACTCCTCTGTGACGATGGTCTCGTGAGTGGGGAAACCGCGTTCCTCGGTGCCCAGGCGCTGGCGGCAAACGGTGTGCGGAGCATCCTACTGGCAGTTCCTGTGGTGCCCAAGTGGTTCCCGGACGAGCCGAAGGACTTCGCGTTCGTCACCTGGCGGGTGACGACGATGAAGAAGCCCACGAGTGGCATCTTCTACTACGCGTTCCCCGACGTGCCGGATGCCGACGTCGTGTCTGCAGTTCATTCGTGCGCAGGCGTGCTTACTCTGTAAGCCCGCCTGCTTTTTTTCACTTGACCCACAGAACCCTGGTTGCTAGAGTGCGCCGATAGTACAACGAGAAAATCAACAGGAGGTTTTCATGCTCACTCGTGTGTTCTTGACCATGCTGGTTGTTGGGGCGATGCTCATTCCAACGTGGATCTACCTGCTAGCCCGCTGGGTAACGAACCCCGAAGGGTTCTGGCAGAACTTCATCCTCCTCGGCGCTGGCGTGTGGTTTCTGGGTCTCTTCCAAGTCGTCTTGCTCTTCCTCGGGCTGTGGGTGCTCGGTGCAATTTGGTCATCGCCCCGCATACGCTAGCGCTCTCTCAACCCCAGTCGTCGTACTGGGGTTTGACTTTGGTCATAAAAATCGCTACACTGCTCTGCGACGATTGGCAAACGTCCTCTCCACGAGGGAAGTTTGCGCCCTTGTATTCCCTTCCATGTCGCAGCACACCGCCACCACACTCCGCACCTACTGGCAGCACATCACACGGTACCCCTGGGTCACCGGCGTAGCACTGACCGCCATCATCCTCGCGTCCGCAGAGGGGGTCGTTGCGCCGTTGCTGTTCAAGCGCTTCTTCGACTCGCTCTCCCAGGCTGGCGCAGACCGCGCTGCCACCGCTGAAGTCCTGCTGCACACACTGCTCATCCTCGGAGCGCTGCGCTTCTTCGGGTGGGCCATGTTCCGCGTGGCCACCTTCACCTCCATTCAGGTGCAGGGCAAGGTCATGTACGACCTGAGCACCATGTGCTTCGCGGCGCTGCACCGGCACGCCGTGAGCTTCTTCGCTAACAACTTCGTGGGCTCACTCGTGAAGAAGGTGAAGTGGTTCTCCCGCGCGTTCGAGAAAGTAACCGACGACATTTTCTGGCGCATCATTCCCATGGTGGTGAGCTTGGTGGCAATCTGCGGCGTGCTCTTCCAGCGCAACGCCACGCTGGGGTTGCTCATCTTCGGCTGGCTGGTGCTCTTCCTGGGCGCGCAGGCATTCTTCATCCGCTACAAGCTGAAGTACGACCTCGCGCGGTCGGCGGCGGAGACCAAGTCTACGGCTGTGCTCGCCGACAGCATTACGAACTACAGCACCATCACGCTCTTCGGCGGGTTCCTGCGGGAAGTGCAGCGCTTCGGCCGGGCCATGGCCGAGCAGCGCCGGCTGTTCATGAAGAGCTGGAACATCAGCGGCGTGTTCGATGCGGTGCAGGGTTTCCTCATGCTGCTCTTGGAAGTCGGCGGGTTCATCCTGGTCATCCACCTGTGGAAGCAGGGGACGCTCACGCTCGGGGATTTCGTGCTCTTCCAGTCGTACGTGCTCGTGCTGTTCAACCGCCTGTGGGACTTCGGCCGCGTGGCGCGGGATGTGTACGAGAGTTTGGCCGATGCCGATGAGATGACCGTCGTCCTGCAGACGCCACTGGAAGTAGTGGACGCGCGGAACGCCAAACCACTCGCGGTCACCCAGGGCGCCGTGCGCTTCGATAGCGTGGACTTCCACTACCACCAGACGCGGCGTGTGCTGCACAACTTCAGCTTGGACATTGCGCCGCGGGAGCACGTGGCGCTCGTGGGTTCCTCGGGCGCGGGCAAGTCGACGGTGGTGAAAATCCTCTTGCGCCTGCACGACATTTCTGGCGGGCACATTACTATAGACGGTCAGGATATTTCCCACGTCACGCAGGAGAGCGTGCGTCGTAGCTTGAGCGTGGTGCCGCAAGACGTGGTGCTCTTCCACCGCACGCTCATGGAGAACATTCGCTACGGCAAGCCGGATGCGACGGATGAAGAGGTGATCGCCGCAGCCAGAGAGGCGCATTGCCACGAGTTCATCCAGACGTTTGCAGACGGGTACCGCACTTACGTGGGGGAGCGTGGGGTGAAGCTCTCGGGTGGGGAGCGCCAGCGCGTGGCAATTGCGCGCGCCATGCTGG
>JBGSPR010000051.1:0-5846 GCA_041738495.1 Patescibacteria group bacterium | reverse complement strand
GGCCGAACATTGTGCTCACCACCCGCTGCACCTGGCCACTGCCCTTGCACGTGCTGCACGTGCTCACCTTGGATCCTGGTTCAGCGCCGTTCCCATCGCACGCATCGCACACCGCTTCTTTGTACAGCGAGAACTCTTTGGTTATACCGAACACCGCCTCGCGAAACGTGAGCCGCAAATCTGCCTGGATGTCGGCGCCCGCTTGCCGCCTCGTGCGACGCGACCGACCGCCACCAAACCCAAACATGTCGCCGAAAATATCGCCGAGGTCGCCCACATCCACGTTCCCCTGGAAGCCGCCTTGCTGGCCAAACCCACCGAAGCCACCGAAACCCGCGCCAGCCCCAGGGCCACCGCCATTCCGACGCGCGTCGTCGAACGTCTGGCCAAACTGATCGTACTGCCCGCGCTTCTCCTTGTTGGAGAGCACCTGGTACGCCTCGTTCACCTCTTTGAACTTCGCCTCATCACCGCCCGATTTGTCCGGATGCAACTCGTGTGCCTTCTTGCGGAAGGCTTTCTTGATTTCATCGTCCGTTGCCGAACGCGAGACACCGAGAATGCCGTAGTAGTCTTTCGCCATAGTTCGTTAGACCTCCAAGTCCTGCACTGTAGCAGTTCTCCCGGTCAGCCGCAAGAGTCCGAACTTCCGGTACATCCAGGCAATGAGCGGGGCGAGCGCGAAGATGACGTAGCGGTACACCACGCTGATGAGCTCGATGATGAAGAAGAACGACAGGGCGAGAATCGGCGGGATGAGCTGCTCGTACGGGTCCACGTACCTGGCAACATTGCGCGTGAGAATCTTCTCAATAATCGTGTCCATGGTATCCGACCCCTCAGCAGTGATCTTGAAGCTAGCCAGGAATTCACGGCGAGCCTCGTCCAGCAACTGCCGCTGGGCTTCGGAGAGCTGCGCCAAAGCCTGGGCTTGTAGTACGTCGCGCTGGGCGTCCAGCTGGCTACCCACCTGCTCTTCCAACACTTCCTGCAATTCTGGGTTACTGAACGCTGGGTTCGCAGCGGCGAGCTGGTCCGCAATGCGCTGGAACGCTTCTTCTTTTGCATCATCGCTGTCCAGCGTCTGCGTGAGCTGCGGCACCACGAAGTCGCCGAACGCATCTGTAGCAACCAAGCTGAGGAACTGGTCCAGCGTCATGCTCCCGCGGTAGCCGGGAATCTGCTTCGGCAAGTAGAAGTCGATGCCATTCCGCGCAGCGCCGATGAGCCCAGACCGCACGTCCTCTGCAGTCTGCCGCGTGTCGCCGAGACTCGTGTAGTAGCACAGCGACACTCCAATTAAGAGCAGGATGAGCCCCGTGCCAAAACCAGCGTGGATGGTGTAGTGCGGCTGGAACTTCCGGCGGCTCGCCACGTCTCCTGCTACGTTCCAGCTCCAGAGGAGGAAGCCTGCCAGCGTAATCCCTGCGGCGCCCAACGTGGCCGTACGGAATGGGAAGAACGGGATGAGTGCCAAGGATGCAGCAGCGCTCACGACAACGCTCACCCACCAGCGTGCGCGACCCGCCGCCATGGCAACAACGCCAAAGAGCGCGAGGGTGACGCAGAAGAACGCCAAACTAATGGCAAACTGCAACGCCTGCTCCCAGGCTGGGAGTCCCACTAAGCGACGGGCGAGCGCGAGGTCCAGCGACCACCAGAAGAGGAGCGCGAAAACTACCACCGCGCCGCCCATCACCCAGTACTTCCACCAGGGTGCACGCGCAGCGGGTGCCTTGACAGCGGCTACGGGTTGTGTAGAATTGCTGGAATCAACTGGCATACAGAAACCAAAGGAGGAGAGATGATAACACGCGAACGTGCGAACGAAGCGATTGCGAAGCAGCAGCGGTACAACGGGCACGGGGTGATTGGCATCAGCTACCCGCCGGGCGTAGACCCGTCCTCGGAAGGCGACGCCTCACTCATGCTGGCGCTCCCGACGCGGCCGTTCATTAGCTACGTCCCCCTGGCTGCGGTCGACCCATCGAAGTTCACCGACCCGCCCTTCACGCTCGCCCAGTTCTGCGACGCCGCCGCACGGCTGCGCGCCGAAGATGCTCTTGCCGCCCAGTCTCAATGACGGGCGGCTTTTTCCTACGCCTGGAACCCAACTCCGCCCGTCGTTGGCGCGGCGGCTTCCTTGATAGTGCCGAAGTTCTTCTCGTACTTCTCAATGTTGTCCTTCAGCGCGGCGAGGATGCGCTTGGCGTGCCCAGGCGACACAATGACGCGCGCGGTAGCCACACCCGTCCCCTGCGCGGGGTAGATGGTGATGAAGTCTAGGACGAACTCTTCCTTGGTGTGCGCCACGCCCATCATGTTTGCGTAGGCGCCCTTCAGGGTAGCGTCGTCAATCTTTATTTGGATCTGCTGCTGGGGTTGGTTCATACGGTTGGGGGGTTAGGTACACTCAGTGTACCACGCAGGGTTGACGAGCGGGAGGAAACGCCGTACATTGGGAATTCGAAAAAACGGGATCACCCAAACACCAACGTTCGGAGGACCCATGGAAGGACCGAGTCCGATAGTTCACAACCTGCTCTTCGAGGAGGCGACGCCCAGCCACCCAGCCCGCATATCATTCACGTACTACGTGGACGGGACGCCCACCGAGATGTGCATCACGCCCGACATGGTGCGCACGGGTCAGGTACGCGTGCAAGGGCTGGACGACGACGTCGAAACGTTCTTCGTCAACTGCCAGTGGACCACGTTGCACCTCGACGAGCAGAATCGTTCGCTCTTCCGCCAGTGGGCGCACCGCCAGGGAATTCACCTCGGCAGCCAGCTCATGGGCAAGTAAATGCAGTCAGCTGCCTCGCTGACTCTCCCCGCCCCTGTCACCCCCTCCTCTCCCACGGTGACCGGGGCTTTTTTATGCAACGCACGCATCCTGCGCTTCTACATTGTACGCTCCACAACCTCGAGGGCTTTCAGGTTCGGCGGGTCCGTAACCAAGCGTCGTGCTTCCGCAAAGCTCGCCCACTTGCTCGCGTGGAATTCTTTTGGGTCAACCTGAAAGTCTTTGCCATCCGTCTGCAGCAAGAACCAAATGTCAAAATGAAACTTGCAGGGTTGGATGGGATTCTCAATGGGAGTGATGGTGAGCAGGAATGGCTGCTGCGGCTGTGCGAAGTAGTTTGCCATGCCAAGCTCTTCCTGAATTTCACGGTTGAGCGTCTGGAACAGCGTTTCTCCTCTATCAATGTGGCCACCTGGGGAAATCCACAAGCCAGACTTCTTGTGCAGGGTAATGAACACCTCTTTGGTTTTCGGGTTGTACGGCAAGAAGTACACGCAGAAGTGCGAGGTAGGATTCTCATCGCGTGTGTATGTGCCTTCCTCAACACGTTTTTGGTACCGCGCAAAGGTTTCTGGGCTATCGCAAATACTCGGCACAATGACCTTTGCTATGTCGTCGTAGGGCATGGGGGTAGTGTACGCTCCAAACTTCTCCAGGACAAATTTCTCCCGACTGGAAACAGTGACGCTACATTGACGAACACGATACTTGTTCGGTAGAGTAGCGTGAAACGTGAACCTTCCAAAAAGGAGTACCAATGTGGGTAACACTCTCTGACGTCTGCCAAGGCGGTTTCGGCATCGTGGGCATGCCGGAGTTCGTGCGCATCGCGCTCCTCAAAGCGCAATCGCTCATCGCGTGCCCTACGCGTGTCGCGCCGCTCTCGTTTGCGGAGTACCTGGACCGGCTCGCGGCGAAGCAGTACCGCGACCAAACCTTCTACCCGCCCGATGTTCTGGAGCGCATTGCTGCTCGACAGCGTTGGTACGTGCCGGAGTTCGCCGCGCGACCAACCGTGGACCACATCGCCATCGAGTCCAACGCGTGCGTACCGAACCGCGTCCGCGAACTCCCGGTTCGACTGGAAGGCGAGCAGACTCCCAGCTGGGACTGCACGGGGAAGTTCAATGCTATGAACTTCTTCCAGTTCGCCTACCACGAGCGGACAGCCTTCCTGAATGACCCGGTGACCTTCTGGCAGTGCGGCCTGGAGTACCTCCAACTCGACAGCGCACCTCTCGCAACCTACGTCCAGCTGTTGGGCATGCGCGCGGAACTCCGCTTCAACGAGCCACCGCCCCACGTGGTGAAGAACATCTGCGAACGATCGGGACTCTCACAGGATGAACTCGCGCACCGCAGAGAAGCGTTCCCGCTCGTCGTGGACTACTGCGTGGACCGCGTTGAACGCTTGTTCATTGCATGATCGTTTTCTTAAACCGACCCCCTCATACGAGTGTAGGTCGGTTTTCTTATTCCTCCTCTTGTGTCATGCCGAACTCGGTTCGGCATCTCTGGGTTCTAGAGGTCCTGAACCGAATTCAGGACGACACATATACCCCTACTTACCCAACGCCCCAAAATCCACCTGATACTCCGGAATCTCCAGTGACACCCCATACGCTGCCTTGTGACGTATAAAACATAAAAAAGCCGCGGCTGTTGCGAACCGCGGCGGAAGTTCATTTGTATCCTCTTTGTCTCCGGATTTCATCGGAAGCTTTTTGGGTGCTCTCGAGCGTCCATCGGAGCATGAACGAGTACGCTGTGCAGGCGTGCTCATACACCCGATCATAATCCTCAGTGTACGGCGCAACTAACCCAAGCGCTATGGGTGGGTGGTAGAGCAACGGGCTAGCGGGTTGCAAAATTCGATTGATGCAAAGGGATACTCGGTCGCAGGTCACATTTTTTCCGTGCTGCGATTCAACCTTCCCAATGAGCCACCGGCAAAGCGCGTTCAGCCACTCGCTCTTCATGCGGTAGATAGTTTCCGATGAGGGAAACGTGAGTCCGCATTTTTCACAGGTAGTCGTGACGGCAGTCGCGCCTTTATCAAAATACTGGAACGTTACCTGCAGCGGACCCGGGCACAAGGGCTGGTCTTCGACGTAACCGTACCCGTCTACTTCGGCAATAACCGTGAGTGGGTAGTGGGCGCCGATAATCACTGAGCCTTTCTCAAAGAGCTTCGTGTCCTTTGTAAGAACGACTGGCAGCACCTGTTGGTGCTGGGCAGACTTTTGTAAAGCCATAGAATCTCCTCTCGCCATGCACTCAGCTTTTTTCTGGTATTCTGCATACCAAAACCGCGCATTCAGCGATGGTTGATTGTTGTGCCTACGATATGCAGGCGGTTGTTAATGTTCACTTGCCTCATAGAGGTCGGATTACCTTATTCGAAATAGTATTAAATGTCAAAAGACCGAGACCCCCACCCCACCCCTGCCCACAGGGGGAAACAATTAATTATTCAAGCAACGCGTACCCTTTCAGCACAGCGTCACAAAGGAACTCTTGCAAATTGGTATTATCAGAAGTCGTCTGCGCCACGTTTAAGCTACGCATGTAAGCCCGGCGCTGCCGCTGCTCGATTATTGCCGGCACAATATTTGCTCGCAAGAGCATGGCCGTAATGAGCAAGCGACCAATGCGTCCATTGCCATCAGCAAACGGGTGGATTTGCTCAAAGCGTGAATGGATTTCAGCGACGGCAGCTATGCTATCAGGCGATTTCTTATCCAGACTAGCGGCCAGCGAAATCATAAGCACCGGAACTTTGAGGTAATTTGCCGTTGGTACATTGGCCCCGACTATTCGCACCGCATGTTGACGGTACAAACCCGCATCAGCGTGGATGGCATTAAGTAGGATACTATGCAATCGAAGAATGAGGGTTTCATCAATGCGACGGCCAGTGTGCAGGTGGTGAAGCAGGTACTCGAGCGCAGCCTGGTGGTTCTTCACTTCTTGCTGTTCAACTAAACTCCGATTCCGGAGCACGGTATGGTCAAAGAGAATGGCCGCGGTTTCATCTTTC
>JBGSPR010000024.1:0-18647 GCA_041738495.1 Patescibacteria group bacterium | reverse complement strand
GTTGCCTGCCTCGATGTACTTCTTGGCATTATCCCAGGCAGCGCCGCCGCTGGTCATGGAAATTGCGACGAAGAGACCAGTGACAATGGAGCCGACGAGCAAGCCGCCCAACGCTTCTGGACCGAGCACGAGGCCCACGACAATGGGCGCGAGCACCGGGATGAGCGCGGGAACCCACATGGCGCGGATAGCGCCCTTGGTGACAATATCAACCGCACGACCGTAGTCTGGCTTTGCCGTGCCCTCCATAATGCCCTTGATCTCTCGGAACTGGCGACGGACTTCTTCTACAACTGCACCGGCAACCGTGCCCACCGCTTGCATGGCGCGCGCGCCGAAGAGGTAGGGCAGCATGCCGCCAATGAACAAGCCAATGATGACGCGTACGTCGCTCAGGTCGAACCGAAGGTCGTACCCGCGATCAGCAAATTCCTGAACGTAGGCAGCGAAGAGGACGATGGCGGCGAGACCAGCCGAGCCAATTGCGTAGCCTTTCGTCACCGCCTTCGTAGTATTGCCCACGGCATCCAGTGGGTCAGTGACGTTGCGTACTTCTTCTGGCAAGCCAGCCATTTCCGCTATGCCACCTGCGTTGTCTGTAATCGGGCCAAAGGCATCGATGGTGACGATGATGCCGGTGAGTGAGAGCATGGCCATCGCTGCAACCGCCACGCCGTAGAGTCCAGCGAGTTCGTAGGCGCCCCAGGTCCCAGCTGCTATCGCGAGGACGGGGAGTGCCGTTGACTTCATGCCCACTGCGAGTCCGGTGATGATGTTCGTGCCGTGTCCTGTGCGTGATGCGTCAGCGATGGAGCGCACCGGCTTGTACTTGGTGCTGGTGTAGTACTCGGTGATCACCACGATGAGCGCGGTGACAACGAGCCCGACGAGGCTGGCGAGGTAGAGCTCCGTCGTCGTGTACTTACCGTTATCCTTCATCAACCACTGCGTGATGGGGTAGAAGAAGATGGCGGCAATGACGCCGGCAGCAATGAGGCCTTTGTAGAGCGCGCCCATGATCATTTGCTTGGCACCCAGGCGCACGAAGAACGTACCGAGGATGGACGCGACTATGGATATGCCACCGAGTGCGAGCGGGTAGAGAACCGCGTTCTCGAAGCGTGGGAAGATGAGGCTCCCCAGCAGCATGGCGGCCACTGCGGTCACCGCGTAGGTTTCGAAGAGGTCAGCAGCCATTCCCGCGTCATCGCCCACGTTGTCGCCCACGTTGTCTGCGATCACCGCTGGGTTACGCGGGTCGTCCTCAGGAATTCCCGCTTCGACTTTTCCTACGAGGTCTGCACCAACGTCCGCTGCCTTTGTGAAGATTCCACCGCCGAGTCGGGCGAAGACCGAGATGAGCGATCCACCGAAGCCCAGGCCAATGAGCGCCTTCACGTCTCCGGTAATCCAGTAGAACGCAGTGACGCCCAGCAAGCCGAGGCCAACCACGAGCAAGCCCGTGACCGCGCCACCGCGTACCGCAACGTTGAGCGCCTTGCTCAAGCCACTCTTCGCCGCTTCAGCGGTGCGCACGTTCGCGCGGACGGCAATGTTCATGCCCACGTACCCGGCGAGCGCGGAGAGCACGGCGCCAACGACGAATCCCGCGGCGGTCGTCCAGTTGACGAACAGGCCGAGGAGTACAGCGAGGATGACGGCAATCCAGGCGACGGTGCGCGTCTGCCGGTTGAGGTAGGCACGTGCACCCTGCTGGATTGCGCGCGCAATGTCCTGCATGACGTCGGTTCCCTGCGGTAATCGGAGAACCCACTTAGCGAGCCAGAGCCCCGCGACGATGGCCAGGATGGCGGCACCGAGGGCGAAGCCCAAAGTCTGCGTGTCCATACGAGTATGGTTAGCGAGAGAGAATTACGAGGATTGCGTACCTTCACCCGCCGGCTTCTCCGGATCGGGTTCTGCGGCTGGCGTGCTCGCAGGAGTTTCGGGGGTTTCCGCTGCTGGTGCTTCGGTGTCTGGCGCGTCCGCGGCAGGGGTCGCAGCAGCTGCTTTCGCCTCTGCTTCCGCAGCAGCCTCTTCTTTGCTGCGTCGCGGTGCACCACCTTCACCAACAATGTCGATGCGCCAGCCAGTGAGCTTGGCAGCGAGACGAACGTTCTGGCCAGACTTCCCAATAGCGAGGGAGAGCTGGTCCTCCTTCACCTCCACTTTTGCTGTGTGCGTCTCGTCGTCCAGTGTCATGGAAATGACCTTCGCCGGCGAGAGAGCGTTCCCAATGAAGGCAATGCTATCATCCGACCACTCGATGATGTCAATCTTCTCCCCGCCGAGTTCATTGATGACTGTCTGCACGCGGCTCCCCCGCTGCCCGACGCACGACCCAATGGGATCGATGTTCGGCTGCAGGCTGGTGACCGCAATTTTCGATCGGAAGCCTGCCTCGCGGGCAACCGCCTTGATTTCCACGGTCCCGTTTTGAATTTCTGGCACCTCGAAGGCGAAGAGCTTCCGCACCATCTCGGGGTGCGTGCGCGACACGATGATCTCCGGCCCCTTGGTCGTGGAGTTCACCGAGACGATGTACACCTTGATGCGCGCGCCCGCGCGGTACTGCTCGGTGGGGAGCTGCTCGCTGGGCGGCATGATGGCCATGGCGTGGCCGATGTCGAACATGATGAGCCGGCCTTCCTGTCGCTGCACCGTGGCATTGATCATCTCCCCTTCTTTGTCTTTGAATTCCTTGAACACGATTTCGCGTTCCGCCTCGCGCAGTTGCTGGATGATGACTTGCTTGGCGGTCTGCGCGGCCATGCGACCGTAGGCCGCGGGCGGGAAGAGCTCGGTGCGGATGACGTCGCTCACCTTCGCACCTGGCTGGAGCGTCTGCGCGTCAGCCACGGTGATTTCCGTCTTCGGGTCGAAGCGCTCGAACGCTGGCTCCTCGGCTGCTTCCGGGCTTGGCTGCGTGGCTTCCTGCGCCTCCTCTTGCTTCATCGCTTGCGCTTCCTGCTCCGTACGCACCACGGTTTCCCCAGCGGCTACCTTGGCGGCCCGCTCGGCTTCCTCGGCCTCGAGGCGCGACTTTCGCTCCGCATCGTAGGCTTCGGTTTGTGCCTTCTTCTCATCATCGACGACAGTCTTCACGTCGAAGACCCGGCTGGAGCCGTCCTCCAAGCTGAAGTCCACTTTGATGTTCTGATCTTTGTCGCCGAAGTCTTTCCGGTACGCTACGGCGAGCGCAGCTTCGACCGTGTGGATGACAGACTCCATGGGAATCCGCTTCTCCTCAGCGATTTGCTTCATTGCTTCGATGATAGGATTTTCGGCCATAGGGCTGTGGGGTGTGTGAAGAAGAACAGCCTCATCTGTGGAGGCTGCCTGGTGTCGAGTATACAGGACCTGGCGACGTCGTCAAGGTGCTTGACGCAGCCGTCGGGACGCCGTAGTGTTGCAGAGTTACAAAACGGTCGGCATTCCCGACGCACAGAAAACCAAAAACAAGGAGGTGTACGCATGAGTACATCAGCACCAACGTCTGCAATGAACATTGACATTATTGTCGGCAAGCACTCCGTGGTCATTCCACCAGGAACCCGGGAGAGCATTGCCTCGGCACTTTCCGGTGCGGGCATTCGCTCGGGCCAGTGGAAGGCGCTACTGAGCGGGTTTGTGAAAGGCACCCCGCACACCCCAGAGTTCCGCGTCCGTAGCGTGGACGGGCGAGCAATTACCATCCGCGTTCACCCGGGTGGCAACCACACCTGCACGCAGTACCGGCTCATCGTGCCAAACGACCTCAACCCTCGGGACGTGTACGCGGCACTCGCCAATCTGGCACGAGAGAAAGGTGAGGCTCCGACGACTGACGTCGGTACGATTCCTGGATCGCTCACGGAATCCGATGCACACGCAGACGACCTCACGGAAGTTGTGCCGTGCAAGGTAGAAGATGTTCTGAATGATCCGACCCTCCTCGACGTGGCTCTGGATGAGCTACGCCAGGGCCCAACGTTCTCCCGCTCTGGGTGCACGCGGGCGCTGTCCATGCTCGGCGTCGTGGTTACCGAGGGTGATAGCGAGCGCTTCCTCGGCCACCTGCAAGCACAACGGCTCGTCGAGCCTGCGCCCCACGACGAAGAGCTCGGTTTCCAGCTCACCCGCCTCGCCCTCGAACGCATTGGTGCTCAGACTTCGGCGGCGAGCGATGACATTGCCCTGCAAGCCGGCGTGCACATCAGCCAGCTCCGCGCTGACGCCCAGGCGTTCATGTCGCTCGAGCAGCGCCGTGATGAGCTCGTTGCTGAACACGAAGACCTCCGTCGTCGTCAGGAGGAGCGTGCCCAGCAGATTCGCACGGTAGAGGAGACGCTCGAACGCCACCCCGGCAGAGCTGCGGCAGAGAAGTGGAAACATCTGCGGCAACTCATGAACCTTCCCGATTGACGATCCCACCCCCTCGTTGGAGACGAGGGGGTGTTTTCTACTCGCTCGCGTTGCGGATGTGCGTCATTTCCGGTGGACCCCCCGTGATTCCGACGACGTCAATGCGGTAGTGGTGCGCCCAGTTCACGTGCGCCACGTACCACTCGGCAGACGCGCGCATGCGTGCAAACTTTTTTCCGAGAACCGTGGCTTCGGGATGACCGAAGAGTGCTGAGGCTCTGTACCGAACTTCCACGAGTACCAGCATTCCCGCTTCCTGGCCGACAATATCAATTTCACCGTACGGTGTGCGAACGTTGCGCTGCAGGATGCGGAACCCACGCGCGCGCAGGAAGTCAGCGGCGAGTTGCTCTGCTCGCGCGCCGGTTTCGCGTGCTCGTGCCATTACTTGGTGAACACCAGGCCGAAGTGGTAGGGCCCAGGAGCAATCGCTTCGGTGAACTGGAATCCTGCTTCCTCGGCGGCCTGCGTGACTGCCTGCTCGGTGATGAGGTTCTCGTGCGCGGGTCCCATTTTCATCCCCGATACTTTCCAGTCAATGACGAGGAGGCGTCCGCCTTTCTTGAGCATGCGGTAGGTTTCGCGCAGGATGTCGGCGTGTCGCTTCGATTGGAAGAGCAAATTTACAACAAGGCCAATGTCAACCACTTCGTCTCGCACGAGGCGGGCGCCGCGGAACACTTCGAGGTTTGACCACACGGGCACGATGTTCGTGAGCCCGGCCAGGCGAGCGCGGCTCACTAGGTTGGAAAGCGCTGACCGCAGCACGTCGATGCCGAAGACCGACCCCTTGCTGCCCACCAACTTGGCCGCTTGGAGCACGAAGTAGCCCGAGCCGCCGCAGCCCAAGTCTGCCACCACCATGCCCGGTCCAACGCCGATGCGGCGCAGGATGCGTTCGGTGTGGAAGAGAGTTGTGCCTGAGGGGAATTTTGCCATAGGTCTAGCGTCGTCGTGGTGCGGTGCGGCGCGAGGATTTTCGGGGAGCTCTCCGTGCCGCGCGCTTCGGCTTCTTCGTTATACTCTTTTTCTTCGCACTTGTCCGTCGACGGCTTGGCACCGCGCGCTTCTTCGTGCGCGACGCTTTGCTGAGCGCATCCTGAACGGGACGGAAGCTAGTACGGTGTTCGGGAGTTGGGCCATGCACAGCGAGGAGTTTCGCGTGCTGCGCTGTGCCGTACCCCTTGTGCACGTGGAAGTGGAAGTGTGGGTACTGGCGGTGGAGCTCGCTACTCATGATGCGGTCTCGGACGACTTTCGCAATGATGGACGCAGCGCCTATTGTCCGCTCGAGTGCGTCGCCGTCAATGACGTGCACCACCGGCACCCTCCCGAGGTCGATTGCAAAAGCATCCACGAGCACTGCGTCCGGTGCGACGTGGAGTTTTTCCACGGCTCGCTTCAGTGCAGCCAGGTTCGCTCGGTGCACGCCGTGCTTGTCTATCTCGCTCACGGGAACGACGTGCGCGGTCCAGGATACGGCGCGGCGGGTGACGTGCACGAAGAGCCGCTCGCGTTGCTTCGGCGTGAGTACCTTGGAGTCGTTCAGCCCTTCTGGAACGTTTGCCTCGTCAATGATTACCGCTGCAGTCACCAGTGGCCCAGCCCAGCTCCCCTTCCCTGCCTCATCCACTCCTGCAATGAGCCGGTGCCCGGCTTTGCGAAGGTTGCTCTCATGGGCATTCGTGGGTTTTCGCTTTGGCATGCGGGGAGTATACCGCACTTCCCAAGTTTTTTCAGCAAAAACAAAAGGGCACATGACCCTCATAACAAAGTTATTAATAGGGCGTGCCCTTTATGAGTCTAATGAGTAGACTTGGGCCGCCGCGTTCATCGCTCCTCAGCAGGAGGAGGAATCAACGCGGCAGCTCATGCCATCAACCTCATTAAACTTTGCATTCCCCGCTTTCCATGTTTTTGCGAAGAATAGTGACTACCACTCTTGTGGTATTACCCCTGGCCCGAGAGCGTAAGGGTTAACCTTTTTAGCTAGGGAATTTTTATATTCTCCTAGTTTTATTTTCAGTCAGCCGCATGGACGGCTATGACGAGTAGTAGAACAGAAGCCCCACAACGCGTTTTTGGTGGTGCCAGCTGCCTCACTCCTCGTTTCCTTGGGTTTCCAAGGGTAGTAGTCTGCTGATTCAAGGTGCGATCTCAATTTCTAGGGCTAGTATAGCAGCAATTTGACGTCATGTCAACAAAGTCGTTTGGCTAAGCTTAGCCTTTTTCTTTCCGGCTCTTCTCCTGCCATGCTCGGTATGCCCTTGCTACTGCCTGGACCATGCGCGGGATGGGGATGCGGGAGGTGTCGAGGATGAAGTCGTAGTTCCGGCGCAGGAAAATATTGACGCCGTAGAGTTTCTGGTACCGTCGAGTGTCCGACAGGATGCGCTGCCGGTGCAGCCGGAGTATGCTGGCGATCGTCGGGCGCTCTCCAACCTCGTTGATCCGATCGTGGTGGTCTTCCAAGGAACGGCGCGCGCCCTCGCGAGGCGCGACGTGCAGGTACACCTTGAATGACTCGGGGAGGAAGTGGAATGCGGTACGACTGGTGATGATCACTCGCTTCTGCCGACGAGCGGCGCGCACGAGCGCGCGGTCGAATGCGCGGTCTCCGGCCTCGGGGTGCTTCTCCGACCATGCGTTGAAGGCCGCTAGGGTGAGGTTGCGTCGCTTTGCTTCCCGCCGACGGAGCTGCCCAACGTCGAGTACGTGGTACCCCAAGCGTTTCGCTAGGGCGTGGGCAACTGTTGACTTCCCGGCGCCGGGTCGGCCGTTGAGAGTGATGATCGGCGAGAAGCTTGACATAGAGTACTCTGCATGGTACCATACTTCGTTTTCTCAACCACTTGTACCTTGATAGGAGGATTCGTTGTGCAGACTCTTTCCCCAGCCGCACTGGCTGAGCTCAGCAGTATCGACCCCACTCAACCATTCGCACCGGAACTCTACAACGCGATTGCGCGTTGCATGCTCTCCGTTGCCGTAGAAGCGGTGGCGCTCCGGGTTGTTGGTGGGCAGACCCAAGTGTTCCTCACGCGTCGCTCGCCGAATGACGCGGCGTACCCCGGAATGCTCCACGTCCCTGGCACCGTGATTCGCGCCCACGACGTGAGCGAGGACGAAACGTACCAGAATGCGATGCGTCGTCTGGAGCAGGATGAATTCGGTGTTCCGATTGATGACTTCGAGTACCTTGGGGAGAACTTCAAGCGCGAACCCCGGGGGCCATTCAATCCGCGGGTGTTCCTCGTCCGGGTCGTCGGTGATCCTACGAGTGGCCTGTGGGCAGACGTCAACGCCTTACCGGCAGATGTGATTGCCGAGCACGCGCAGTTCGTCATTCCGCTCGCTGTGCAGCGCTTCAAGCAGCGGTACAATCTCGACTAGTTCGAGCATGATCTTTGCAGAACACCCCAACCAATTGGCTGGGGTGTTTTCACTTCATGATTTCTCTACACCGTGACGTTCCTCGTGGTGCCAATGACGAACGTGACAATTGCCCAGGCGATGAGAATGATGACCAAGCCGACCATGGCCGCAACGATGCCACTCTTCGCTTTCTCTGCTCGGTCGCTATCATCCGACGTCGTGGCAATGACAATGCTGGAGATGATCATGATGAGCGCAATGAGTCCGAGCAGGCCCAGTACCCACTGGGTAATGTTCACAATGGTCTGCTTCAGGTCAGCGCTTCCGAGCCCGAGCGACCCACCCACTGACTCGATGGTGACAGCGGCGCGAGCAGTGAGTGGGAGAAATAGTCCCGGAAGTGCGAGGAGGAGCGGTCGCGGGTTCATGCGGACATTGCTAGTGTTGGACGAGATGGTGCACGGTGTCGAGCGGGTACGATTTTCCGTGCGTCGCATCCTGGATAATGCGCGGGATGTCCATGTCCCGTAGCGCACGCGCGTCCATCGTGGCAATTTCTTCAGGCGCGTACCACGCGTACCCGGTCGTATCGCCTAGCAGCGGGTGAGCGTTGTGCCCGATCGTCCCACGGTACACGAGTTTGATCGCCTGGTGCGTGTGCCCTGGCCACGCCTTTACAATGGAGTACACGCCAACGAGCGCTGCTGGGGTGAAGTCGTGACCGGTTTCCTCCCGCACCTCCCGCTGCACGGCGAGGAGCGGGTCTTCGTTCACGTCTACCCACCCACCGGGCAGGTTCCACTTCCTATCATCCGGATGCCCCGGCAAGTTTTCTTGGATGAGTAAGAACTTCCCATCCCGTTCGATGAGCCCAGATGCCACAGCGAACACTTGGGTGTAGACGCGGTCTGCCATGGCTACTTCTTCACGCGGAGGAGGAGAACGTCCAGTGCGAAAATACACGCCACGAAGAGACCGAACGCTACGTACGGGAGCACGTGGGTGGCGTACCAGATGCTGGCGGCGTAACACACAGCCACGAGCATCAGCGCGACCTTCAGTGCGTACGTGGTGAACTGCAAAGCTGGGCGTTTGTCCCACCCTACGAACTGTCGCGCAGTGAAGAAGAAATCGAGAATCACCGCCAGAGCGCTCACCGCGCCCGCGGCGATGAGCTGTTCAGACAGGCCGTAGCGCGTTGCCGCAAAGGTCATGATGATGACGACCACCCACGCGCGGAAGAGGAAGGTGATGACGAGGAGCGTGCCGGCGAAGCTTCGGCCGGGGTGGAGCGGGTGCCAGTGGCGGAAGATCATAGTACGGTCAGGGTATGCTGGTAGTACTGTTCTTGGAAGTGGAGTACGCGCTCGATTTCTCGTGCGGGTATGGGCGCAGCGGCAACGACGAGCTTCTCCTCGTCATCGGTTCGATGAACGATGGCGATGACTGTGCCGGTAAACGTTTCTACCGGTGTCGTAGGTCCAAGGACGTATGCATCAATTTCCTCGTTGTCGATTGGCGACTTCGTGCCGGGGATGTACCCGTAGTTTATTGGGTACACGCTCTGGGGGAACTTTGGGTGCGCCGAACCGAGCGGTCGGTCGATGGTCACCGTTACTTTTCTGCCGAGGAGGTCACTCCCTTTGGGTACCATGAGAACACTGTACCACGATCGTACGCAGTGCATCAGGGGTGCTCGACGTTCGGTGTTTACTTTTCCGCCTCCAAGTTTTTGCGGTCGTGCTGGCGCCAGTTCCGCAGCATGGGGAGGTTCAGCCGACCAGTGCGCAGCAAAGAAGCGAGGTGCTTGCCGCCAAGAATGTGTGGCTGGATGACGTACTCCGCTCCCGCAGCGTAGAGTGCCTTGGCTTCCCAGGTGGTGTAGGCAGTCATGATCGCCACGGGGACGTGCTTCCGCTCGGCCTTGAGTTCAGCCAGCTTCTCGAGGAGCAGGAGGTTGTCGTCGAGGCTCGGAATAGTCGACACGAGCACGTACGCTTGGTCGAGGCCCACGTGTTCCTGGATGTCGACATCGGTAATGTCCCCGTACACAGCGCGGTAGCCTTGCGCGCGCAGCTTGGCGACGACCTCGGGGTCGAAGTCAACCAAGGAGAGCTTCTGCTGCGGCAGCTGGGAGACGAGCATGCTCCCCAAGCGGTGCGCGCCGGCGACGACAATGGGCGCGCGCCCGTGCTCCTTGGGCAGTGGTTCTTCCGTTGGCACGGCGCGTTCGAAAATTTTCAAGGCTGGCGCGAGCGCTGCGTAGAGGTGGTTGCTGTAGAGCACCATGTACGTGGAAATGAGGAAGGTCACGATGCCGACGAAGGTCACGAGCGAGACGTCTTGGGATGTGACGTGGCCAAGGCTCAAGCCCATGGCCATGACAATGAGGCTGAACTCGGAAATCTGGGCAACGGTGACGCTGGCCGAGAAGCTGGTCTTCCGCCGGTACCCCAGTGCGCCCATGATTGCCAGGACGATGAGCGGGTTGCCGATGAGTACGAAGAGCGCGAGGATGATCCCCACGCCCAGGATCGCGCTGAAGTCATCGATGGCGAGCGTGGAGCCGAGGACGACGAAGAAGATGACAATGAAGAAGTCTCGCAGCGGTCGCAGTTGCGCTTCAATTTGGTACTGCTCGACCGACTTCGCCAAGGCAAGACCCGCGAGGAAGCCGCCAATTTCTACCGAGAGGCCAATGAATGAACTGGAGACGAACAAGCTCAAACCGAGCGCCCACGCGATGCTGGTGATGAAGAGGAGCTCTGGGGTGCGGGCGAGTTTCTCGAAGAGCCAGGGGAAGAAGCGCGAGGAGAGCCAGAGAATGACGCCGAAGAGCGCCGCGCTCTTCAGTATCGTGAACGCGAATGGGAGCAGTTGGACGCTCTCCCCATCTTGCTGGAAGCCAGCGAGGAGGACGAGCATGAGGATGGCAACGAAGTCCTGCACCAGGAGGAAGCCCACGACGATGCGGCCGTACAGTGACTGCAGGTCACGCTTCTCCGTGAGCAACTTGATGATGACGATCGTGCTCGAAAAGGTGAGTGCCACGGCAATGTAGGTGGCAGGGAGCGTGGCGAAGCCCAGTGCCTTCACGAGCAGGAATCCAATGCTCGCGGTGAAGGCGATCTGCCCGAGACCGGTGAGGAGCGCGGCGCGACCCACGGCTTTCACGCTGCCCAGTCGCATTTGCAGGCCCACGAGGAAGAGCAGCAGGGCGACGCCCAGCGTCGACATAGTTTCGAGCGTGCTCCGTGAATCCACGGTAATGATGCCTGTCGCAGCCGCAATGATGCCCGTCGCCAGGTAGGCGAGGAGTGTGGGCTGTTTCAGGAGGCGTGCCACCATGCCAATACCTGCCGCAAGGATGATGACCGTAGAGAGCGCCGTGAATGTTTGTGTCATGACTGGAGTATAGCAAGGCGCGGGCGTGTACGAAAAAGCCGCCCGGAAGAGCCGCGCGGCTGGGTAGCGTCAGCGTTCGCTACGTGCGGAGTACCCAGGCGATGTTGAAGTCCTGGGCTTCGAAGAATTTCTTAGCGAAGTCCGCCACCACGTTGGGGTCGTAGAACTTGCAGCTGAAGACATCCAGGTAGATGTTGTTGCTCTGGTTGGCGAAATGGCCGGAGATCAGTGACGTCTCGATGAGCTGGGTCATGGAGAAGCCGGCGACGCGCTCGTCTTCACCAAAGTCAACCACGACGGTCTCGCCGAAGCGTTTCATGCCAATGAGGTCGCAGAGCTCGCGGACGAACTGTTTAATTTTCTCGGCATCCCGGAGGGTGGCAGGGTTGCAGGTGTGCAGGTCGAGCTGCGTGGCGAGGCCCCAGGCGTCGGTGGTCTCGTAGCGCTGCTTCAGGTCGGCGACACTTTCCATTGCTTTTCTGGTTAGAGAGGAAATTCAGCACTCCTCATTGTACGGCATAGCGCTGAGGGCGCAAGAGTTTTCGCCGAGTGTTTCCTGCTTTTTTGGTGTGTAGCCACGAGCCCTCGCTCGTGGTTGTGGTTAAAGCCCGCAGCGAGGGCTGCGGGCTACCCGATAAATAGATCAGATCATCGGTGCCAAAGGGGTTCTTGTACCTCAAAAGCCACCTACGTTCTTTCAACAGAAAAGCCGCCCGGAGGATTGAGCGGCTTTTCTGTAGATGTAGGACTTATTCTGTATAGCTTATTGATCCATACCTCCAACCCTCGACTCATACATGGGTTTGATTCTTTCGTAGAAAGCATTGAGTTGCTCATCAAATTTCGATCCTTGGCCTGCAGCCTCTATCATCAGTTTCAAAGGATCTAATGTATCGCTGGTTTGCTTTTTTATTTGATCAAATGTGGCCGTTAGGGATTCTTTCTTGTCCGTCAAGAAATTTTCTACCTCGTTTGTGATTGCGGCAAATGCTTTTTCTAAAATGTCAATTGCTTTCTCATTTTCTGCTGTCCCTCGTGTTCTTTCTAATGCATTGCAGACACTCTGGTAATTCGCTTCAAACATTAACTCCTTACCGTTATCGTCTGTAAGGGGTATCTTGAAGTGTTCTCGACGCAGGCTATCCGCGATATGCGTAGGGTCGTATGCAGAAAATCGTTCATAAAATGCAGTGAGCAATGGGCGGTCAATTGATGCCTCTTTTAACGCTTCCCCATTTTCTTCATCGGAGTTTGATTCACTTTCAGATATTTTGAAATTGATATTGTCCAGATTACCTTCGCCTTCTCGTCCCATATGGTTATGGTTAAATATGAATTTTCGATACCCAAAGCCTAGTTCATAGGGGAGGGGTTGTCAAATGAAAAATGGCAAGTTGAGCGCGGGCACGGAGACCCGCGCTCGGTGGATATATAAATCAAAAGCGCACGCTGGAGAGCGTGCGCTCGGTTTCTGATAACTGTTTATGCTTACTCCCGTCGGCGGAAGTGGCCGTGGTCGCCACCACCCCGGGGGCCGTTGAAACCGCGCGGACCGCGGTGGTCGCGTCCACCCGTGCCGTTGAAGCCTCCTTGGCCACCAGTGTCGAAAGCAGATTCTGGAATGACCAGGGTGCTCTCCGCGCCCAAGGCTTTCACCGAGAGGCTAATGCGGCCGCGCTCCTTATCCACTTCCATCACCTTTACCTTCAGCTTCTGGCCGACCTGGACAATGTCCGAGACAGCGCGGATGCGAGCAGGAGCGAATTCGGAAATGTGGACCATGCCGTCCTTACCAGGAGCGAACTCCACAATGGCGCCAATTTCGCCGCCACTATTGCGATCTTTCATGATCTGCGTGACCGTGCCTTCGAAGATCTCGCCAACCACGACTTCGCGGGTGATGTTCTTAATCCACTCCTCGGCTTTCGTCGCCATCTCCGCGTTCGTGGAGGTGATGAAGATCAAGCCGTCGTCATCGATGTCGATCTTGATGACGTCGGCGCCACCGCACTCGTCAATGATCTTGTTGATGGTCTCGCCACCCTTGCCAATGACGTCGCGGATGAGCTCTGGGTTGATGCGGAGGCTGGTAATGCGCGGGGCGTACGGTGACAGCTCCTTGCGCGGCTCGGCAATTGCCTTCGCCATCACATCGAGGATCTGCAACCGGGCTTTCTGCGCACCAGTGAGCGCTTCCCTCACCATGTCCATGGTTAGGCCATCCACCTTGATGTCCACCTGGATAGCGGTAATGCCTTTGGTGGTGCCAGCAACTTTGAAGTCCATCCCGCCAGCGTGGTCTTCAATGCCCTGGATGTCGGTGATGACCTTGTACTTGCTGGCGTCCTTCGGGTCCACGATGAGACCCATGGCAATGCCCGCAACCGGTGCGCTGATTGGCACGCCAGCGTCCATGAGTGCCAGGGTAGAACCGCACGCCGAAGCTTGTGACGTGGAGCCATTGCTCGAGAGCACTTCGCTCACCACGCGAATGGTGTACGGGAACGTTTCCTTATCCGGCAGCACGGGCATGAGCGCCTTTTCGGCGAGCGCGCCGTGGCCAATTTCCCGACGACCAGGCCCGCGGTTCGGTTTCACTTCGCCCACGCTGTACGAGGGGAAGTTGTAGTGGTGCATGTAGCGCTTCTTGCCGTTCTCTTCCATGCCATCCAGGGTCTGCTCGTCGCCAGGAGAACCGAGGGTGACGATGGACATCACTTGCGTCTCGCCGCGCTGGAACAAGCCCGTGCCGTGCGTGCGCGGAAGGAGGGCAACTTCTGCGGAGAGCGGGCGTATTTCATCCACGCCGCGACCGTCCACGCGCTTGCCCGTCTGGAGCACTAAGGCCATCGCCGCTTCGCTGATGAATTCATCGAGCATGCCCACGCCAATTGCGCGCTCATCCTTGCTCACCTCGTTGTCTGCTTTGAGGAGGGCATCGAGTTCGTCGGTAACTTTCTTAATTGCCGCGCTCTGCGCTTGCTTGCTCGGGTCGGCGAAAAGGCTCTGCTTCTTCTCGGCAGTGAAGAAGGCCTCTACTTTTGCGTGGAGCTTCTTCTTCATATCGGCATCTGCACCTTCGGTGGCAATGACGATCTTCGGCTTGCCGACGGCAGCGACCACTTGCTCGATGAGCTCGATGATCTTGCGGTTGTGCTTCATACCGAATTCCACAGCGCCCGCGACAGTTGCTTCGTCGACCTGGTTCGCTCCCGCTTCAATCATCACGGCCTTGTCCTTGCTCGCGGCGAGCACGAGGTCGAGGTCAGACTTCTCGCGCGCTTCGTAACTTGGGTTCAACACCCACTCGCCGTTGATCTGGCCGACGCGCACGCCGGCGATGGGGCCGTTCCACGGAATTTCGGACATGGAGAGCACAGTAGCAGCGCCGATGAGCGCCGGCATGTCGGGGTCGTTCTCCTGGTCCACGGAGAGGACGAGCACGGAGAGTTGCACGTCGTTGCGCATGCGCTGGTCGAAGAGTGGGCGCACCGAACGATCGATGACGCGGCCGGTGAGGATGGCCTCGTCGGTGGGGCGGCCTTCGCGCTTGATGAAGCGTGAACCCTTGATCTTCCCAGCGGCGTAGAGGCGTTCCTCGTAGTCCACCATGAGCGGGAAGTAGTCGATGCCCTCGCGCACGCTGCTGGAGCGCACGACGGTGGCGAGCACCACCGTGTCACCGTACTGGACGGTGCACGCAGCATTCGCCAGGCCGGCGTACTTGCCTGTCTGGATGGTGAGGGTTTTGCCGCCGATGTCGGCGGTGAACGTCTTGATGTCTGCCATAGGGGCAAACCTTTCTATTGCTCCCCCGCATGGGCAGTTTGCAGTCAGGAGAGCGCGAGGCTTTTCGTGCGCTGCTGACTTCAAACTACGAACGCGAGATGGAGTGAGTTAAGAGAGAGGCGAAAGAGTTGTGCTAGCGGCTGAGCAAGCGGAGACGACCTTCGCGGGCGAGCTTGCTGGGAATGAGGAAATTCCGTTTGTCGAGGGAGAGGTCGGTGAACTGGTCGACTGCTTCTTTGAGCTTGATGGAGGCGGCGAGGCCGAAGGCCATGCCTTCCACGCGTACGCCTTCGTGCTGCAGGGCGCGGACGAGCGGGACGAAGTCGCCGTCGCCAGTAACGAGAATGACCACGTCAACTTTCTTCGCGTAGCGGAGCGCGTCGATAGCGATGCCAATGTCCCAGTCACCCTTCTTCGTGCCATCGCCGAATACTTGCAGCTCTTTCATGCGGAGTTCGTACCCCTGCTTGGTGAGCGACTCGAAGAACTTCTCTTCTTCTGGTGTCTGGTTCGTGATGCCGTAGGCGAACGCGCGGATGAGCTTGCGGTTGCTCACGCCCTTCTCCAGGATTGCGCCAAAGTTAGGGCGACCCCCGTGGAGCCGTCGTGCCGAGTGGTAGAGGTTGGAGAGGTCTACGAAGACGCCAATGCGCTGGTCAGCTGTGGAAATCATTATTCAGCAGGAGCGGTGGGAATGATGTAGGTCTGCGCTTTGAGCTTGAGCTTCTTCGTGAGTTCCTCGAAGCGACCGTTATCCTCGCGCTGGAGGTAGACCAAGAGTCGGCGGCGCTGCCCGACCTTCTTGAGCAAACCACGGCGGGAGCTGAAGTCCTTCTTGTGCGTCTTCAGGTGGTCCGTGAGCTGAGTAATTTCGTGCGTGAGGATGGCAATTTGGACCTCGGGCGAGCCCGTGTCCCCTTCGTGGGTCTTGAACTTCTTGATAATCCTATCCTTCGCGGTCTTGTCGAGCATAGCGTGGTCCTTTCGCGGGAGCCGAGTAGGGGCGAGAGCCCTCAACCAAGCTGCCGTACCAGTGAATATTGAGACGCACAGACTATAGCGGGATTCTATGCTGATGTCAAGGCTTTGTTTTTGGAAGTTTGCATCCCCTCCTCTCCCGTTCTGGGAGAGGAGCTGGTGGTGAGGGAGTTACCGAAATCAAACTGGTCATCTGGTGCGCCTCACCCGGCCTGCGGCTCCTTCAGGAGAGGGGGTAGACTCTCCTCGTAATGACAAAAAATTACCCCGGCTGAAGCGTTTCAGCCGGGGCTCTCAACAACCTAAACAGGGAAAGGAGGTGGTCAGCGCGCCTGACCGTGCGGTCGGGATAGAACCGACAAGGAAAGATCAACACACTGTCCGTTGAGCTTCAAGCGTAGAGTTGTACGAGTTACTTGTCAACGCGTACTCCACCCACGTGTTAAAGAACTTCGTGGAGTACGGTGCTGTCTGTAGTTAGCCCTTGATCCGGTCGGGGAAATCCGTGAAGATGCCGTCCACACCTTTTGCTTGCAGGCGATTCGCCTCATCTTGGGTGTTCACGGTGTAGACGAAGACCTTCAAACCCTTGGCGTGCGCATCGTCCACGAGTTCCTTGGTGACGAAGTCGCGATCGAGGTTCAGTGAGGAGGCATCCATGTCCTTCGCGTACTGCGCCAGGTTCACGGGCACACCGCAGAAGAGCACGCCAATGCCGACGCTTGGGCAAAGTTTCTTGAACGTCGCGAGCTCCACGTGGTTGAACGATGACACGAGGAAGTCACTCGGGGTCCACCCGTCATTGTGTCGGATGTAGGCGTTGATCACCTTTGCGACAGCGGCTGCTGTCCCTTCACCCTTGAGCTCGATGTTGACAAACGTATCTGACCCCACTGCCTCGAGCACTTCTTGGAGCGTGGGAATCTTGGCGCCGTTCCCGGCATCGAGATTCCGCAGCGCCTCGAAGGACATCTCCATCACCCACCCCGTACCGTTGGTGGTTCTGTCTACGGTGTTGTTATGAATGACCACGAGTTTCCCTTCCACGCAGTACACGTCCAATTCCACTGCTCGCGTGTACTTCCGCCCCTCGGTAAAGGATGGAACGGTATTCTCGGGAGCCAGCCCGCGTGCGCCTCGGTGGCCGAAGATTGTCATTGGCATACGAATCCTTTCTTGTGATGTACAGTTTCATTGTATTTCATATTGGAGGCGTACGATACTTGAGTACGTACGAATTGTCAACGCACCTTCTCCTGTCATTCTGAGGAGCCACGTCGGGTGACGGGGCGACGAAGAATTCCATCAGGTCGCTAGTACCTACGAGATCCTTCCCCCCCAATTTTCTCGGGGTCAGGATGACAACAGGAGAGAAGTGTCGTACAATATCCGCGCTATGGCCGCCCCTCCACTCCCCAAGCTCCTCACCGATTTTTTGGAGTACTTGGAAATTGAGAAGAACGTCTCCCCGCTCACGGTGAAGAACTACGACTTCTACCTCCGTCGCTTCCTGGCGTGGGGCAACTTGAAAGAGCCGAAAGACATCACCACAGAAAAAGTGCGCCAGTACCGCCTGTACCTCAATCGTCTCGTGAACCAGCAGAAGGAGCCGCTGAAAGCCAGCACGCGCAACTACCACCTCATTGCCCTGCGCGCGTTCCTCAAGTACCTGGCCAAGCGTGACGTAGCTTCGCTCTCATCGGAGAAAGTAGAGCTAGCAAAGCAGCAGGAACGGCAGGTGAGCTTCATGGAGGGCTCGGATCTGGAACGCTTTCTAGAGGCTCCCCTAAAAATCGAACAACAAAATATTGTGCAGATTCGGGATAAAGCAATTCTGGAACTACTTTTCTCCACGGGCCTGCGCGTTTCCGAATTAGCGGGATTGAAGAAGGATCAGGTGAACTTAGAGAAAGACGAATTCACCGTGCGTGGGAAGGGCAGCAAGCTCCGCGTGGTTTTCCTCTCCCACAACGCGCGGCACTGGGTGGGTGAGTACCTGAAGCAGCGCAGCGATGATGAAGAGTGGATGTTCCTGCGCCACGATCGGGCCATGAAGCGCTCGGCCGAGAACTTCAAGCCAATCACGCCGCGCTCTATCCAGCGTATCGTGCAGTTCTACGCCAAAGCCGCTGGCATTACCAAACGCATAACGCCGCACACCTTGCGGCACAGCTACGCCACCGACTTGCTCATGAACGGCGCGGACATCCGCTCTGTCCAATCCATGCTTGGCCACGCCTCAATCACCACGACGCAGATTTACACGCACGTTACCAACCAGCAGCTGCGGGAGGTGTACAAAGCGTTCCATAATCGGAGAGGTAAAAAACAAAAGGAAGATTGACGGGAAACTGTTTACCTCGTAAAGTTTTTCGCTACGCCCCCGTAGCACAACGGATAGTGCAGAGGACTTCTAAGCCTAAGATGTTGGTTCGACTCCAACCGGGGGTACCACACAATTTATGCCCATCAACTCTGAGCCACACATCCACGAGAATGTTATCTGCGCCAATGTCTTCATTCGCAAGGATGGAAAATTTTTGTTACTCAAACGGTCGGCGCAAAACCGCGCCTTGTCTCAACTATCACGTTTACGTTGATTACATTTGCCCTTGTTCGCTTGGCTGGCTACGGATTTGCTGCTGCCTTCCCAGCACAAGCCGTAGCGCTGCGGCACGATGTCGTGTCCTGGCCGT
>JBGSPR010000060.1:0-13252 GCA_041738495.1 Patescibacteria group bacterium | reverse complement strand
GATTCCAGCGCAGAGGCTGAAGATCCACACGCTGGAGTACCCAGTGTGCTTGGCGAATCCTATGATGACGGCCATCACGACGATGGCGAGGAGCCACCCGCCGCTGTTGATGACGAAGCCGCTAATCAGCCCGCCAACAACGCAGAGTGCCCAGACGAGCATTCTCGTGTTCGTGTTCACTTCTTTTTCCTTTCTAAGTTTTCGACTACCGTTCGGGGCAGAGCGCGATGCAGGTTTTCACCCACACCTGTTGCGCTTGGTTCTTGATGATCAAGCATCGAATGCCCCACCGCAGAGGCATGAAGGCTCGATTGATAGCGAATTCGAGTTTCCACAAGTTGATCCGCCACTCAATAGAGCGCCGAATGCAACGTGCGAGATCTTTTGTGAACTTGTACATACAAACCTCCAAAAAGTGTTTTTCCTCACGGCGGACCAGGAAAACGAGGGGAAAGAGATCCTCGGTTCTAGAGTTTCCCAGGTTAACCCATGGGAATCGCTGGAACGAATTCCTGATCCTGCGTGAGGAGAAGTGCCTCCACTATTCGACCGCGCGAAAGTCTTTCGTGCGTTCGAGATGGAGGAGGATGGCTTTCGCGCATCCCCCGATGTTTTTCAGAAAGATCGTTACTGCATGGGTTGCCTCATGAGTTTGGCTTTCCTTGGACTGGATAGCAGATGTCCTAGGTCGTCCTCATTCACGGTTGCTTCTGGTTTTTGTAGTGCCAGAAGATAAGCGCGCCCGCGGCAAAGCCGAGAGCGCAGATCAGGAACGGGTGCGGCATCTTGAATGCCAGCATGGGGAATAGACTGAGGACGCTGATTACCATCAGCAGAAACCCTAAGAACATTTTGAGCGCGCGCATATGCATACCTCCAAAGTTTACGTTTTCTCCACAACAAACTCGCCAGTTTGGTGAGCTTGAGAGTGAAGAGGAGGAGACGAATCGAACATCTCCTCCTTTCTCTCAAAGTGCAGGTCTACCAACTAGAAGTGGCAGACGACCTCGACGAAGGACTTCTCAGCCTTCACCGAGTAGGCCGCCTTCAGACGGATGTTGGGATTGTAGTCCCAGTACCCGCCGATGCGCGCCTCTTCGATGCGGCCCGCATCCCCACCCCAGTAGATACCGAGGTTATCGTCCACGAACACGGTGTTCATGAACGAATACTGGTTGTCGCCACAGTCGTTAAAGAAGGTGACGCCCAGGAAGGGGTTGAGCAGGCGGTGCAGCTGGCCGTCGTAGGCAATTGTGCCGCCGAAGCCCTCCTGCCACAACCCTTGCAGGCCGTGGCAGGTGGCAGCGATCGAGAGCACGTCAGTGCGCACGGCGTACCCGGCGAAGTCGCCATTCGTGTACGCCAACCCGACGCCGTTGCCGAGGAAGGAGTAGTTCATGAAAACTTCATGCCACCACTCCGTGGTCAACCCATCCGGTGCCGGAGTAATCTGGCCAGCCGCCGTAAAGGTGGCGCCGGCGAAGACGTCCAGGTTACCGGTTCCCAGCGCGAAGCTGCGCGTGCCCTGCGCCTCGACGACGCACTGGCTAACCACATCGTACTGGAACGACACCTTCGTGCCGTCCGCGTAGCCCGTGGCTTTCACCACCGCCCAGCGGTTGGTGAAGCTGTTTTCCCCGGCATTGGTCGGGGCTTGGGTCATGACGTACCCACCGATAGTGGTGGAGTCCACCTGCGGGTACGCAGAAGTGGCGATGGTCACGATGGCGACCAGGATGGTGATGATGCTCTTCTTCATTTTGTTCTCCTTCCCGCCCGGTAGGCAGGTGTTGATATTGAACCTATTTAGTTTTCGGATTTCTTCACAAAGAGCTCACGAATTTCATGAGCTTTAGAGTGAAGGGGACGTGCAAGTGCGCGTCCCGTTCTCTCAAGGTGCTTTGGGAACTATTGTTGCTTGCTCATGTTGAGCAGGCGTTGCCGCTCGGCTTCAGTTGCCTGAGCGGTTTTGTCGAGCTCGATCAGGCGGTTGTCAATGAGCGCCTGGCGTCGAGTTTCTTCGCCGTCGAGTAAGCGATTGAGAGCACGAATGTTCTCGTCGTGTTCGTCGAGATGAGCTTCGAAGTCGGTAGCATCATCCGGTGTGGGCGGTATGGGCGCAGTCGTTGTGGTCGTCGGCGGTACAACTGGTGTACCACCAGGACTATTGGCGAGGCGCCGGAAGAGCCAAACTAAGAAACCGGCGATGAGACCAAACAGGAGTAAGATTCCAAGACCGGCGAGCCAGTTCTGCCAGGGGAGTGCTACCCCGGTCTTCTCTGTTGCTGTACTTACTACAGCTGGCGTAGGGGCCGGCTGCGTTGGTGCGGGCAAGAAGTGCGGTACAAAGCGAGCACGTATTGCTAGATTTGTGCAACCCAGCACCTCAAAAAGTTCAAAATCTGAACCGGTCCACATCAACGCTCGCGTGGAGTCAAAACCGATGATCACGTTTTCTTGTATTTTGCCGTTCCCAAACGTAACGGCGGCGAAGAGTTCACCTTTATGAATCCAGACAGTGTCCGGAAACGTTGCGGTGATCACTTCAGTAATTCGTTCGGGGTGTGGAATGCCGAAGCACTTAATGCCATCGAGTCGGGAGAGTCTGTTGGGATTCACTCCAACAGAGTCCCAAACGTGCAGTGCTTCTGCCTGCGCCGAGAAGCTGAACGCCAGCAGCAGCGCTACCGTGAGTGCAAACCAAAATACTCTTTTCATGGTTTCTCCCTTTTTACATTACCCGCCCGGTAGGCAGGTTTTGCGGTTCGTTAGTTTTTCTCTTTTTCCAATTGGCAGCATTCGTGTTGTCAGCTGGAAAAAGAGGGTATGGCTGGACTCCATACCAATTTTCACTTAGATCGCCGTTTTTTCTCCGTCCAGGGCGGGCAGGTATTTTTTGGAGTCTGCCACTCCTAGGCTCGCTTGGGCATGTTCTGTTCCTGTATGGGTTTCAAATTGGCCACAACAAGCGCGCGAATTTTTCGTACGCTTGAGAGTGGAGGAGAGCAGACGAGTTGAACATCTGCTCTCCGCGAATCAAAACGTGCTTGCTCAGCTCAGCTCGGTTCCGTTGGGCAGCGCGTACACGCGCCGGCCAATGTACACCTTACCGCGGTCACCGTGGTAATGTCGTGCCACCTCGGCAGCCTTGTTTTCGGGAACCAGCGCAACCGTGAGGTTGCTACGGAGCACCGGACGCAGTGTCCGTGCACGAACGAGTTCTTTGATTGTGGGCATCTTGCCCTCCTGGGTTTTTGAACAGCTTCATTGCTGTTCAGATTTGTATTTCGTTCTCCTCTAGACTATTACCCGCACCAGTCCTTCCGGACTCGTGCGGGGTGTAGTCTCCCCAAGCAATCGTGACAAGCAACGGCTTAGGAAAACAAAACGGACTCGCTTCCTTTCGGAGAGAGTCCGTTATTTAAAGTTGATCATGATAGTTCGACGTTGAGTTACGAAGATAAGTATAATCAGCGCTTGGTCCGGCTTTCGCCAGATATTTACGTCATCCTGCCTCATCGGTAGGGAAGACGCTCTCTCCAGCCAGTGCCCAAGCGGGGCGGTCTGGCTAGGAATCCTATTCGGTTTTCAAGGGCGCATGAATGGAGGGCATGAAACCCTTTTCAACCATAACGGGGCAGCATACAGCAGGGGTAAAGTTTTGTCAATGCTCGCTTTGGCTGAGATTAGCCAAAGTGGCTAGGGTAAGCCAAAAAAGAGGTTCGCCCCTGGCGAACCTCGTACAATCAACAATCCCTCACTCTCGTCTGATTTTTGGCCATCCACCCTCCTGGTTTGGGTTTTCGTTCCTCGCTGCGCGAGAAATAGCTTATCCGATATCGTATTGCGCGACCTAAGTATACACCAGGCTCGCTCCACCTCGGGCGTTGACTTTTCCTGTACACCATGTAGAATCCCTGGTTCTCACCTATACTCACCCTATGCGCAGAACCGTTACAATTTTTGGAAGCATACTCGCGGTAGCCCTCATTGGGCTGGGCGCTTTCATGGAGCGCGACACCATTCGCAGCCGCTTCTTCGATGACCAGCCCGATGAGCTCCCCGAGGCGGTGGAAGTGGTTGCTGACACGTCGAATGTAAATGCTGCAGAACCCGTGCTCGATGAAGCCGAGCAGGGGAATGTGAATGAACCAGAGGTCCAGGGTGACGCAGTGGATGTTACCGCAGCCGCAGCCAAACTCCCCAGCCAGTTTAACCTGGCAGTTCCGTTCGTGCTGCAAGCGCCAACGGCCAACTGGGATGCCGTGCATAACGAAACCTGTGAGGAAGCAGCTGCGCTGACTGTGCACTACTACCACACCAAGGTGAAGAGCTTCACGGCTGCACAAGTGGAAACGCAGTACAGCAAGATGATTGCCTACGAGAACAAAACCTTTGGTGATTTTAAAGACACCACTGCCGCGCAGACTGCCAAGATGATCAAAGACCTGTACAAGTACAAGCGCGTAGACGTGCTGCCTATGAAGTCCATCAACGACGCGAAGCCACACGTGCTGGCTGGGCGGCCGGTTATCATTCCCACAGCTGGTAAACTGCTCAAGAACCCGAACTTCAAGAATGGCGGGCCGCTGTACCACATGCTCACCATCCGTGGCTGGATGAAGGATGGCCGGATTATTACCAACGACCCTGGCACGCGTAAGGGGAATGGCTACGTGTACAGTGCGAGCACCCTCTGGAATGCCGTGCACGATTGGAACGGCGGCAAGGTGACGAGCGGCAAGAAGGTGATGATTGTGGTGTACCCGAACGGGAAGTAGTTTTCCTATGTCATTCTGAGCACCGCTATGCAGCGGGATAAACTCCGCGAAGGATCTCACAAACTTTTTGTCGATTGGAGATTCTTCGTCGCTACGCTCCTCAGAATGACAAAGGGAGGATGACAATAGAAAAACCCCACGCAGAGCAGCCATTTGCTGGTTTTCTTCAAGCTGGTACGCTATAGGAAACCCCTATGCTGCCACCGCAACGCTGGTTACGTATTTCCCTAAAAGTCCTTTCGGTCTTCTTCATCCTGTGGGTGGCGAGCTTCCTCTTCAGTAGTGACGTGCAGCACCAAGTACTGAACTGGACGCAGCGCTTTGGCTACTACGTCATTTTCCCGTGGATCGTCCTGGCGAACATTATCGTGGGGTTGCCGTCGAGCTTCCTGCCCATTGGCATTGGGGTAGCGGCGAGCCAGGGCGGGTACGACCCCTTCTCGGCAATTACCGTCATCACCATTGCGTCCATCCTCGGTGATGTCATTGCCTACGGCCTCGCACGTCGGTTCCGTTGGATATTCCTGCGAGCGCTCGGGATTAAAGACGGCGACCCAGGGTTGGACCAAGCCATGGCCTACGTGTCGCATGGCGGTGGCAAGCGGCTCGTCTTCGTCACCCGCTTCCTGTTCGCGGGCATCCTGGGGTTTGTGAACTACGCTGCTGGCATGCTGCGCATGCGTTTCTGGGGCTTCTTCTGGTTGGCGCTCGTTGGGGAAGTGGTGTGGTCCATCATCTGGTTCGGCCTGGGGTACTACCCGTTCGAGATTGGCAAGATCATCCGCATGAACTGGCCGCTGGGCTTCTTCCTCCTCGCCGCGCTCGTCGTCCCGCTGTACGTGCTGCACAAGCGGTACCGGCGGGATGGCAAGAACCTCCTACACGCGCTGTGGGACCTCCTCGTTGGCAAGATGTCAGGGTAACCTATGTTCACCAAGCGCACGTTTACCCTACCTGATGGCGAAGTAATAACCTACGGTGATGCGCCGAGCGCATCCGCGCACGCCCCCGTGCTCATCCTGCTCCCCGGGCAGAAGCGCGTTCCACCCGGCAAGCTCGGGAATGACTTCATACCCGAGCAGGTGCAGTTCCTCGCCGAGCAGTTTCGTGTCATTAGCTGGAACTACCGTCACAACAACTACCCAGGTGAGGGCACGAACGTCGAGCGCATGGCCAAAGATTTAGCTACCTTCCTGGCCACGGAGCAATTGCGCGATGTGAGTTTGTACGCGTACTCCTACGGCGGCATGGTAGCTGTGCGCACCGCAGTGATTGCCCAGGATCGGCTCCGCTGCATGGTGTTCCTCAATACCTTCCAGACGCTCAACTACGAGTGGTTCGGTTTCAACCGACTCACCCTGCGTTTCCTCCTCCACCTCCTGGTCATCCCAGGACCGTCGTCCTCGCACATCCGTGAGAGCATGTACCCCAGCTTCCGCCAGCAACCCAGCGGCTACCGAAACTGGGTTGGCGCATTCATCAACGGGGTGATGAAGAGAAATATTGGTGGATTCTGGCACAAGGTGTGGAGCCCGCGCATATGGGCGGCGATGCAGGATGACGTGCGGCCACTGCTCACGAGCGTGCGCACGCCCACGCTCATCCTCGGCGGCATGGCAGACGCGGCGTGCTTGCTGGAGTCTGCGCAACTCCTCGCGCGTGAAATTCCGCAGAGCGAACTCGTCGTTCTCGAAGATGCCGGGCACTACACCGTGCGCATCTGGCCGGAGGCGTTCAACGTGCCCATCCGCGACTTCCTCGTGCGGCAGTACGGCCTCCCCTCGCACAGCCTCGCGCTCACGCACACCAGCCCGCCACCCCGGCTGAGCACGCCTCGCATCCTGCAGACCCTCGTGGTACAGTACGGGCAGTGGTTGCGCTCGCGATTTCGCTAGTTTGCTATGAAAATTGGCATTGTTTCCGAGTCCTACTACCCGGCGGTCGGCGGCATACCGGAGCACATCCACAACTTGGCGGTTGCCCTGCGCCAGCGCGGGCACGTGGTGAAGATTGTCACCACCTCGTACGGCGAGTACGCCGACGCGCCGTTCAACAGCCCCGACGTCATCCGCGTTGGGAAGGCATTTAACTTTCACAAGAACGGCTCGCAGGCACACCTCGCGTACGGCTGGGGGATCGTAAAACAGCTCCGCGAGATTTTCGAGCGCGAGCACTTCGACCTCCTGCACATCCACGGTCCTGAGCAACCGGTGCTCGCATTCCTAGCCCTCGTGAATTCCAATACCGTGAACGTCGGCACGCACCACGCAACTTACGACCGGAGTATTCCGCTCGGCATCCTTCGTCCGCTCGCCGCGCATAGCGTGTCCAAGCTGCACGCTCGGATGGCAGTCTCTCCTACGGCGCAGGCCACCATGCAGCGGTACTTCCCAGAAGGCGAGTACCTGCAGGTGCCGAATGGTGTTGATGTCGAACGCTTCGCAAGCGGGAAGCCACTGGCGAAGTACGCAGATCGGCCGAACATTGTCTTCGTAGGAAACTTCGTTGTTCGCAAAGGTATTGTCCACCTCCTCGATGCATTTCACCTCATACGACGTCGCATTCCTCATGCGCGGCTCATCGCAGTAGGCGACGGCATGCTACGTCAGCGGTACGAGCGCCAGCTCCGCCAGCAAGGACTGCTCGGTACCGACGTCATTTTCACTGGACGCGTGTCCTTTGACGAGTTGCCAAACTACTACGCAACAGCAGACGTGCTGTGTTTTCCAGCTACCGGCCGCGAGAGTTTCGGCATTGTTCTCGTCGAAGGCATGGCTGCAGGGAAACCCATCGTCGCGTCTGATATCCCTGGCTACCACTTCGTTGCCCACGGCACAGGAGCAGCGAAGCTCGTACCGCCAATGGACGTGCAAGCGCTGGCCGATGCCTTGGTGAATGTTCTCCAAGATGCACCCGCGCAGCAGCGCATGGGTGAGGCTGGCAAGCGCGCGGTGGAGAAGTATCGGTGGTCAAGTGTAGCGGCGCAGGTAGAGCAGGTGTACACCCAAGCGCGGCAGGCGTTCCCATCCACCGTGCCGGTCATTCCTGGGTGGCGCTGGCTCTCTCGACTCATGCCGTCGCGGCGCAGGGCAATGCTTCGCGTGCCCGCTGATGAGTGAGTCGTCCTTCATCTACGACATCTTCCAGAACTACGGCCTGGTTGGCTTGAGCGTGACCTTGGCTTTCACGGCATTCCAGTTTGTGGTCTCCATACCCATGGGGCCGTTCATCGTCGTATTCGGTGGCCTTGCCAGCCAGGGCTTCGTCAACGTCTGGGCGCTCTGGCTCGCCGTCTTGGCTGGGCAAGTGGTGGGTGATCACATTGGTTTTGTTCTTGGCCGGAAGTTCGGCCGACCCCTGCTGCACCGTTTCGGTACGAAACTCGTGCAGCAATCCGCACTCGATAGAGCCGAGCGTGCCTTCACCCGGTACGGCGCAGTAGCGGTTTTCACCACTCGGTTCATCTTCGCCACCATCGCCGCACCGCTGAACATCTTGGCCGGGGCATCGGACTTGCCGTGGCGGCGATTCGCGATTGCAGACGTGGGTGGCCAGCTCGTGTGGTCGAGCCTGTACGTCTTCCTCGGGTACTTCTTCGGCCAGCAGCTCGGCGCAACGCTGCACGCAGTGAACCAAGCGAACGTCACGCTTATCTCTGCGATTACAATTGTCGCCGTTCTCATTTTTTTGCTCCTCGCTACCCGTGCCATCCGCCACCATGTGCGGGTGCACCGGAAGCACCGGGCGGGGTAGTAGAGGTTTTATTTTTTGTCATGCCGGAGAGCACATCCGGCATCTTGCGTATGAACGGATGAACGACCTAATGGTCATACGGTTTTCATGTGCAAGCACGATAGACCACCTTTTCTGGCGTCAGAAAAGGTGGAGTCAAAAGACCGTTGGGGGCTCAACATGTGGTCTCTGGAAGTAAAACATAAAACGTATGGACATGCACCACGTTTCGCCCCCAAACCCCGACGTACAAATGATGCAGTGCGCTATTCTCTGGGGGGGTAAAGCGTCTCACGCGTTTAGCACTGGGGTGCAGGGGGAATCGCTGAGCTCCTCCAACCCTGCCTCGGTGCGTGCTCCCAGCGAGCGAATCGATTCTCCCTGCTGGCTTCTTTAGCTCCACCCTTTCTTGCCACCAAGAAAGGGTGGGAACCGTGGCAACTGTGAGGTACTTCAAGTCACTCGGTCGTTGCGCGGGTAGACGCGAGATTTGGTCAACGATGCATGTGTGTAAAATACGACCCACTCGGATGAGGAGTGGGTCGGAAAAGGTTCAGGGGTGTGGAGCAACGTGCTCCACGCTTGGCGTAGGGAAGGTGCGGTAGAACAGTGGTTCCAGTGCCTGCCACGGGCCAGCGAGCCACGCCCACAGGAGGACGAACCAGACGACGGCGAGCGGAATACCGACGCGCATGTAGGCTTTCCAGTCTGCCCACGTCTTGAAGAGCATGATGCCCACCAAGCTGGAGACGGGTGTGAGGAGCACTGCCGTGGAGAGGATGAGCGTATCCCGCCACACGTCGCCGCTCACTGGGAAGATGGCGCCGGTGAGCACGCCGTTGATGGTACTCGGGATGAACGCCCACCAACCAGCGAAGTACTGTTGGAGGAGCGGCTCGATGGGGCCGGCGATGAACGCCGCGATGACGAGCAGGATCATCACGCCCACTTCCATTTCTGTTTTCAGGACGTCGATGAGGTCTTCGCCTTGGCCGGTGATCCACGCATAGGCGAGGAGGACGCCCAAGCAGAGGAGCGCGTCGTGCAGGGTGAGGAGTAGCGCGATGCCCGCGATGAACTCCACGACGTCGAACCAGTCTGCGTGCGTTTTCTTGGGGTGACCGTTCCCGTTCGCCTCGAGCGGGCGCATGCCAACGACGCGGATGTCCAGCCGACTACACAGCCACCCGAGAATGCCCAGGAAGACCAGGATGGGTACCCAGAGCGGCAGGAGCGAGTACCAGGATCGCATGCCGTACTGCAAGGCGAGGGGCAGCATGTACACTTCGCCGAAGTACAGTGTGAGCCCGCCAATGAGCGCGCCAATCATGGCGTAAGCTTTGAATTTCAGATGGTCCCGCACGGGACCGGCGAGGTCGGCGAGTCCGACGAGCAGCAGGACAAGGAACGAGTCCATTACCCCGCTGATGAGTCCCGCGATGACTGGGTAGGTCCAGAGCGGGAGTGGCCGGCCGAAGATGCGCTGCGGGAAGGGGATGCGGGTGAGACCCAGGAGCCCGCCGAGGAAGATGACGAGCACGATGGTCTCCTGCACTTCCGACAAGTGCGGCGCGCGGTCGCTCCAGGCAAGCCAGAGCAGGGCAGCGCCGAGGATGCCCAGGAAGAGCACTTCAAGTGCCCACCACGTTCGATGACGAGCGTGGAGTGGCGGTGCTGCAGTAGGTGTGTTCACAAGTACCTCCTTGTACGAACAGTGTGTGTTTTTCGGGTTTGCGTTTACGGAACATCCATCCTAGCCGAGAGCGGTCACGCTGTCGAGTGCACAGCAAAGCGACCCACTCGGATGAGGAGTGGGTCGGCAGAAGGTTCATGAGCTTAACCTCGCACGACGAGGTAAGTGACGTACGCTACGTACAGCGTGAGGAGCACGACGCCGTGCGCTCGGTTCAGGCTGTAGCGTTTGCCAGTGAACATGAAGGCGAAGAGAAGTGCCGTAGCGGCGAGGCAGACTTCGACGTCCACGTTCAGCCCAGACTGGAAGGGGAGCGGGCGAATCGTTGCGCTGAGTCCCAGGATCCAGAAAATGTTCAGGATGTTCGAGCCAACGACGTTGCCCACAGCGATGTCGGCATTCCCCCGGTAGGCCGCGACAGCTGACGTCGCGAGCTCGGGGAGCGACGTGCCAATGGCAACTACCGTGAGGCCCATGAGGGACTGGCTGGCGCCGAGGAGCGTGCCAATTGCGAGCGCACCGTCCACTATCCACTGCCCGCCGAGTGAGAGCATGACCAGGCCGCCGAGCAGCTTGGTGCCGGTTTTCCAGCCAGGCTCCAGGCTTTGGGCTTCTGCGGGCTGCCCGTTCCCACTCTTCGCTATGGACAGGATGTAGGCCATGAAGATGCCCACGAAGCACAGCAGCACGAGCCCATCGGCTCGGGAGAGAATGCTCGCGCTCTCCCCATCCACCAGCGCGTCGTTGGCCAAGATGCCCAGGACGAGAGCGGCGAGGAGACTTAGGGGGATCTCCTTCCACGTTGTGAGACGCGTGACGGTAATGGGGCAAATAACCGCGGCCACGCCGAGAATAAGCAGGATGTTGGCAATGTTGCTGCCAAGCACGTTGCCAATGGCGAGGTCGGTGTTCCCACGGACTGCGGCCAGGCCGCTCACGAACATTTCTGGCAACGACGTGCCGAAAGCAACGATCGTGAGTCCGATGATGAGTTCGGGTAGGCCGAAACGGCGCGCAATGCTGGTGGCGCTCCCCACGAGGAAGTCCGCACCCTTCACCAGGACGTAGAGTCCAACGGCGAACAGCGCGTAGGTCATTGCATTTTCCAAGGTATCTCCTTTGCTTTTCGTTTTCGTGTTAACCGCGAAAAGTAGCAGGAAAATACAGGAATGTCAACACTCCCGCCCTCTGCCCTTGACATATTTCCCAACCTGCGCTACCATGTCCTGTACGCTTGAAAAGCAATGCTAGCTACTGCTGGCCGAGCGTACGGTAAAGAGAACACTTTGAAATACTGAGTTGGCGCCCAAGGAGGATTTCTCCCCACGCGCCGCATACGTGCCACATAGTTGGCACCCATTCCACCGGTGAGGTTGAACATCCGCAAGGACCACACTCCACTCCCGGTGAACACCCTCTTTTCGAGGGATTACGCGCACATACGATGGCCCCCATCGCATGTAACGCGATGGGGGCCACACGGCAAAGCGCACCGCTTTCGGTGCACACTCGCAGCTCAAAAGAGCACTCAGTCACGTTCACATCAGTGAAAAGCAGTTGCCTCTCATGTGTGCTAGCCATACGAGAGGGAAAAACAACAGTTCGTCCTGATCAGTATCGAATTCAAAGCCAGGCGTCTACGGATGTCCTGGCTCTTTCTTTTTGCATCTGCAATTACCACCCCGCCCCTCGACGAGCTCGGGGCACCCCTCCTCAACCGAGGAGGGGGCATTTTTTGTTCGTCATTACGGGCACCCTCTCCCGTTCCACAACCGAGTACGTTCGTGGAACCCCCTCCCCCATGTTGGGGGAGGGGCGGTCGCAGACCGGGAGAGGGTTCTTGACGCCCTTTTTGGCAGGGGATATAGTATTAGCACTCGTAGGTAAAGAGTGCTAAACTGTCCGTACATTCATGGAAAACCGCAAAGAACAACTCTTCCGCACCATTGTCCGCCAGCACATTGCCTTGGGCGAACCCATTGGCAGCAAGTACCTGCTGGAGAAGTCCCACCTGGATTGCTCCCCAGCGACCGTCCGCAACGACATGGCCGATTTGGAGCAGGAAGGCTACCTCACCCACCCCCACACCTCGGCCGGACGGGTACCTACGGAGAAGGGCTGGAAGTGGTTTTTGGAGCGGTTTTTGGAGGAGCAGGACGTGCCCAAGAAGGCTCAGGAAGCCCTCCAGAAGGCCTCAGACGCGTCCGACGACCGCCAGCAGGTCATCAAGCACCTAGCCAAAACCCTGGCCGAATCTAGCAAGCAAACAGCCATTGTCAGCTTTGGCCCAGACGACACGTTCTACACCGGCCTGTTCAATCTCTTCAGCCAGCCAGAGTTCCAGGAGCTGGATATGGTCCAGCACATTTCCAACATCGTGGACCACTTGGATACCGTCGTCGCCAAGCTCTACAAGCAAGCGACCGAGGACGTGGACGTGCTCGTTGGCAGTGAAAATCCAGTCGACGAACGCTGCAGCATCGTTGTTACCCGCGTAGACGATGATGTCATCGCCTTGCTGGGTCCCATGCGCATGGACTACGATCGTGTTCTCCCACTGCTCCGTTACACTCGCGGACTCATCTAAGACCTATGGCAGACGAAAGCACATCACCGTTACCCGATGACCTGCAGAAGCTGCAGCTTGACCTGGAGCACCTGCAGAAGCTGAACCAGGAGTACCTGGATGGCTGGAAGCGCGCGAAGGCCGACTACATAAACTTCAAGCGCGACGCGGAAAAGGAGAAGACCGAGATTGTCCAGTTCGCGAATGCCGGATTACTGCTGGAGCTCTTCCCCATCGTGGACAATTTCCAGACCGCACTGAAGCACGTACCGGAAGACAAGAAGAAAGAGAACTGGGTGCAAGGGTTTAGCCACATTGAGCGCCAGTTCCTGGACCTGCTGAAGAACATGGGCGTGGAGCCAATCAAGACGCTTGGTGAGAAGTTCAATCCAGAATTCCACGACGCAGCTGGGAAGGTGAAACAGGAAGGTGCGGAACCCGGCATAGTAGTAGAGGAAGTGCGCGCAGGATACACGATTC
>JBGSPR010000040.1:0-4216 GCA_041738495.1 Patescibacteria group bacterium | reverse complement strand
CGTAATTCCGTAGCGTCAAGTACGCCGCGACGAAACTTACGAAGAGTACGTACACCGGTAAGTCGGTGAACAGGAGAGTCACGGGATTCCCGGTGACGAGACCGAAGAACACTGCTGCGGGAACTACCACGAGTCCGACTTGCGAAGCAGAGCCGACCGAAATTGCCATACTCAGTTCGGGCATGCGCTTCACCGCAGACTCAATCGCCACGTAGTGTTCGGCCAGGTTACCGAGCATGGGCAGAACGATGTAGCCAAGGAGCTTCGGCGAGATGCCGAGACTGTGGGAGAACGCCTCAATTTCACCCACCATCAGCTCAGAATTCCACACTGCGCCACCTGCTGCGAGCACGAGGACAGCGTAGGACTGCATCCTCGACCAGTGCTTCTCGACGGTGTGCGCTTGTGCGTCCACAGATTGGAGCTTCGTGGTCGTGCGCACGTGGAAGAAGAACCAGGCGTACAGCGCCACGAGGAGCGCGGCGATGACGTAGCTCGCACCGAGCTGCCGTTCAGGTGGCATGGCCCCGTCGAACGCGCTGAGCACCGAAACAGCAACGAGGACGAGGAAGAGCTGCTTCACGTACGCTCCCACCGCCGTGGCGTTCAACTTCAACGTTCCGTTCTTCCGGCAACCAAAATAAATGGCGAATCCCATTACTAAGAGGAGGTTGCCGATGATCGAACCAACAATGTTGGCCTGGACCAGCTCAATGAGGTTGGCACGTACTGCAGCAAAAACGATGATGAGCTCTGCGAGATTCGAAAGCGTCACGTTCACGAATCCCGCCATGCTCTCCCCTAGGTGGAGGGAGAGCTGCTCAGTCGCCTCACCGATGTAGCGACTGAGTATCACGAGGGACCCTGCACTGCAGAGGAAAATGACCGTTGCGTGCGGGAACGCAAAGTTACTGGCAGCTGCCACGCCCGTGAGGACCAGCATGGTGACGAACCAAAGGCGCTCTTTCATGCGCCCTCCCTTCTGTATCTACACTGTTACTTTTTCAAAGAAAGTCATTCAAGGAAATGACCCGGAACAATAGCAAAAACCCGCGAAATGTCAAGGGTTCTATGCAATGACGAGTATTCTATGCTCCGAGGGTTTGCCCGACTTTCCCAGATATCTTCAAATCTGGAACGAGGTCTTTCCCATCCGTGTCCCAGCTCACCGGGCAGGCGTGACCTGGGTTGTTGCGCACGTATGCCAACGCGCGCAATTTCCGAACGACTTCACTCGCAGAACGACCGATGTTCTCGGCAACGACTTCTTCGGATTGGAGTAAGCCATCCGGATCGATGATGTACACCCCACGGTCAGCGATGCCGCTCACCTCATTGAGAATTCCCAGAGTGCGCGCGAGCGCACCAGCGTGGTCTGCAGCGAGGGGGTATCGCACGTCCTTGAGCAGCGTCTCTGTTTCCACCCATGCTTTGTGCGTGTAGACCGTGTCCGTGCTCACGGCAAGCACCTCAGCACCGAGAGCCTGCATGTCCGCGTACTGCTTCGCGAGATCTCGCAGTTCGGTGGGGCACACGAAGGTGAAATCCGCTGGGTAGAAGAAAATAACCAGCCACTTGCCTGTGAAGTCGGCTAGGGTGACGTCCTTGCGGCTTCCGTCGTGTGGGTGGTAGGTGTCTAGTGTGAACGATGGAAAAGCTTGACCGATCTTCGGCATACGTGGAAGTGTCAGCGTGGAAATCAAACGGGACGGAGCGTCCCCGCCCACACCTGCCACGCGAGCAGGGATTTTGCCACGAGACTGAGAATGATGTACGCACGCTCACCGTAGAGGTAGTCCTTCCACTTCCCGAGCTTCTTGTACTGCAGGATCATGTTGACGGCGAAGACGTTGAAGAACAGGAAGATGGAGAAGAAAATCCAGTACACGAAGGCTGGCGCCCGCGCCCCCTCACTCCCGGCGTTGAAGAGGTAGAGCGCGACGACGAGCCACGGCACTGCCCCAGCAATGCAGCCGAAGATGTACGAAGTCCAATTGGTTTTCTTGGTTGTCTGGTTGTGGAGCTCCATCACCCAACCGAACAAGATCATCATCATGTTCAGGAAGAAGATGAGGATGAGGCTGGAGAGGTCGTACATGCCGGTGAGCATGACGACGACGATGATCATGAGCGAGCTCGAGAACGCGTACTCAATCCAGCGGGCGTAGTTCGCGCCCTTTGTGAGGTTGCCCTCGTACCATGCCCGGACGCTCGGCAAGCAGGAAACAGCAAAGTGTGCGAGCGCCGAAAGGAAGAGGAACCCAGCGACGAGCGGTCCGATTTGGAGTTCAGCGATGGTTTTCAGCACCGGGGTGAGGAGGTTCGTCTTTGCGTCCATCTCCACGTAGGCGGTGGTCACCGGAAGGCTGAAACTACTGCTCGCGAAAAGCATGAGCGCGCCCTGCACGAAGTGCAGGCAGGCCATGACAATGTTGAACCGTCGGAGCTTCTTGATCTTGTGCTGCTGTTGAGTGAACGCGGGCATGTCCATAGGTTTGATCTTACTTGTACAAGTCGGTGGGAGTATAGCGCAAAACTGTCAGAAACAGAAACGTGCATTTATACCAAGCAGGAACCCTTGACATACGACCACTGAATGTGTAGGGTGGCAGGTTCGCTACCGCTCTCCCGAGCGTGCACGGACGCACACAACAACCCAAGGAGGTTACCTAGTGAAAGCGATCTTCCCCTTCCTCGGCTTACTCTACGCGACCCTCGTTCTGGGCTGCGCTGACGGCACGCACTCGTCCAGGGACGTAACGCCTGCGCAGGTTCTGCCGGCAACATCCCTCGCCGAAGCGTACGCCGAAGAGAACCTCGGCGCATTCCTGGCAGCGCCCAGTAGCGCTGCGCTCCACCGGGCGAGCTGCGGCCTCTTCAATGCAACGCTGGCCACGCCCCCCGTGCCAGTTGATGCAATCCTGGATCGCACGTGCCCGAACCCCGAAGTGCGCAGCCGCGTGCAGCTGCTCGTCGACCACACACTGTGGTTCACTGACTACTGCACGGCGTCACCGAACTTCACCTGTGGAAACTGGACGTTCACGTCCAATCCGAAGCTCCTCCATGAAAACACCTGGGAAGTGACCAGCAACGGCACAACCCGCACCATAAGCTGGGAGGAAGTTGTGCAGGTGGTCATGGGCACTCCGTCGGTGACGATGGGTACGTACGCTGCAACAGCAGACGTGCTCACCCGCAGAATGGCTCCGCGTCCAATCGGACCCGAAGCCTAGCACACGCCGGTGGCGAATAACTTCGCCACCGGCCTTTTCCATTCGAGCACAATTACTCTGCTTCTTCCTCCGTTTCAGCGAACGTGGTAATGGTGATCACCGTCAGCGTCTTCTCCGTATTCGGCCCCATGCTCACGGTGAGCGACCGATTGTCTTTGGTCGCAAAGACGGACGCTGCATCACCAATATCCGCACCGCCCGTGAGCTTCCAGCCGTCATCAGCGAGTTCATCCTGGTACAAGGTTTTCGCCTCACTCACGCTCTTGGATGATTCCAGAGAAACGGAGAACCCTTGCTCCTGATCTGTTGCCATGGCCACCTTCACTGTTCCTTCGGCCACGTAGATGTCCTCTGGAAAATTTGCTGGCAGGCTTACGGAATCGCCGGCTTCCCAACTGCTCCCGTTGATGTTTATTGCGACGCGATTCTCGCTCGTGTCCACGTCTACATCCCCGCCCGTTGCATCCTCAACGGCGTTCTCTACTGCCTTGTCAGTTGCAGACTGGCACGCGGAAAGCCCAAACCCAACGAGCACGAAGAACGCGGCTGCCCCGAGGCTACGAATGAGTACTCCACTACGCATAGGTGGTCGATGTTACGAACCGTGGCACGGGATACCCCTGGCAGCTCCACGGCACTACAATTGGCTGCCCTAAAACTATACCACAAGATGGTACATTTATGCTCTGTACCGAACGCCATGCCCCAATGGAGCGGCTACGGCATGCAGTGCCACTGTTCTTGAGAAAGTACTCCGCAACACAAAAGAAGAGAGCCCACTCGAGGGTGGGCTCTCACAATGAACTTACGCGGAAATGGCTTCTTTAGGCTGCTTCTCGATACGACGAGTGCGCTTACCCTTGTTGATGTGGTCAACGATCAACTGGTAGAGCATCCGCCGCGCCTGCGAGCTCGCGCTCGCCAGCTGCTTCACCGTCGGATCAGCAATCGGGAAGCTCTGGAGCTTCTTCACCATGTCG
>JBGSPR010000005.1:0-12446 GCA_041738495.1 Patescibacteria group bacterium | reverse complement strand
AAAATCACCAACCGCGACACGCAATCCGTTATCAAGCGCGGCGCCTTTGCAATCACAGATAGCAAGGGGAACATCCCGCGGACGTACTACCGCATCAAGTAGGTCTTGGCAGGAGCAAGGGAGCGTGTTACAATCGGCCAGCTAGTTCAAGGACCCGTAGTGTAGCGGTTAACACGCCTCCCTGTCACGGAGGAGACCGAGGGTTCGATTCCCTTCGGGTCCGCCAATCCCTTATGCAGCACATCAAGAATTCGGACGCGGCTTGGACCAGGAAACCGGGGTATAGCAAGAAGATCCTCGCAACCCCGGAAGTACTCAAGAAGCCGGGTTTGCTGGTGCAGGAGTTAGAAATTGCCCCAAGCCAAGTTGCCGAACGTCACTACCACAAACAGCAAGTGGAAATTTTTTACTTCCTGAATACAGTCGGCGAGTTCTGGGTGAACGGTGAGCGAATCCCTTTGGCTGCTGGCGATCTCCTCATCGTCGAGCCCACTGACGTGCATGAGGTTCGCAACACGAGCACCGAGCCATTCCGGTACGTTGCCTTCAAGTACAATTGGGTAGAGGACGACTACTTCGAGGACTAATTACTGGACCCGCACGAGTCGAAAGTCTGGCGATGTGAGCAGTGGCGTCCCTGGAATGGGTGTGGCGTCACGTTGCTGTTTTTCCAGTACCCACGCACCGGGAGGAAAAATCGCCGACGCTTTTTCTAATCGCATGTTCGCTTCGTTGCCGAGGTAGAACACCACTGTTGGCTCGTGATCGAGCAGGATGTTCTTGAGGTAGAGCACGTCAGGTTTCTCTCGCTGGAGCACCGCACGTGCTTCCGGGAGGAGTGCCTCACTACGGCTCAGCTGGAGCTCTGCTCGCTGGCCACCGAGGGTTACAATGCCCATCCAGGCAACCAGTCCAGCGAGCGCAGTGCGCCACACCCATGGCCGGCGCTTTCCCCACCATGCCACTGCGAGAACCACGCCAAGGGCGAGGAGCGCGGTGCCGAGTTTGCCGGTTTCCGTTGCGAGCCCGGCAGCGTAGTGTGCGGGATTCAACCAGCGAAGCGCGCTGTCTTCCGGTACAACGGTTGGCAATCGACGGACGTACGCGAAGGTTGCCCAAGCCACGAGGAGGGTGGGAACCAGCCGCGGTGCCCCTCGGAATACGCGCGGTAGCCACAACCCGACAATCAGCGCAACGATTGGGTACAGCGGGAGTAGGTACCAGTCAGTTTTACTTGCGGTGATGCTCAGCGCGCTTGCGGTTACGAGAGTAAAGAGGAGTAAGAGTTTGTGCAGGTCATCACGCTTCCGTACTGCCCGCAGTGCCGCCCATACCAGGGCTGGTACTCCAACCGCGAGCAGCGGGAACGCTCGTTTCCATGCAACACTCCAGTACCACCCTGGTCCAGCTTGGAAGCCGTAGAGGTTTTCGGTGGTGCGTGTGGCAATGTCCTCACCGAAGTACTCAGCGACGAACGCGCTGCCCCGCAGGATGAGCTGGCTGCCAATCCACGGCAGTACCACGAGGGCGCCCAGACCCAGGGCTTGCCACCAGACGCGAGTCGGGTACGTGCGGAACCGGCGGGTGAGCACGAGGTGGAGCAGGATAGTGAAGCCCGCAAATCCTGCAGCAGTGAACTTGGTGAGGAAGGTGAGCCCCAACGCTACAGCAGTGAGCAGGAGCCAGCGTGGCTTGGCCCAGCTGTGCCAGTACGACCACAAGGCGAGGACAGTGAAGAAGGTGAGCAACCCGTCGGTCTCACCTGTGCGGAAGGCGTGGTAGAACAGGTACTTACCCGAGAGGAAGGCCAGTGGTGCCGTCCAGAGCGGCCAGATGTTCTTCGTTGCTTGCCACGCCCACCAGGCCAAGAGTAGTGTCGTGCCCACGCCTGCCAGGGCAGACCAGAGGCGAATGGTGAACTCTGACTCGCCGAACAGCATGACCACGGGCGCGCTCAACCAGAAGCGGAGCGGTGGCTTGCGGTAGTACGGTTCGTGGTTCCAGGTGAGCTCCAGCCAGTTGCCAGATGCAACCATCTCGTGCGTCACTTGGGCATGGATGGCCTCGTCCCACTTTTCCAGTGGGTTCGCCCCGAGTCGCCAGAAGAACGTCACGCCTGCGAGCAGGGTGATAGCCGCGAGGGATGCCAGTGCAGAGCGGGGGAGAGACATAGCCGTAGTGTAGCACTGCGTTGAACCAAAAACCTCGCTTTCGCGAGGCAAGTGGGGTTGGGTATGCGGGTTACTTCACCTGGTCAACAATTGCCTTGAACGCTTCGGGGTGGAATTCTGCCAAGAGGGCGAGGATCTTCCGGTCGACCTCGACTTTCTTCACCTTCAGGGCATGCATGAACGTGGAGTAGGTCATGCCGTTGAGGCGGGCAGCAGCGTTAATTTTAATCTGCCACAAACCCCGTGCATCACGCTTCTTCAAGCGGCGGTGGATGTAGGCGTAGCGACCTGCCTTGCGGACGGCAACTTTTGCTAGCTTCACGCTGGACTTTCGCTTCCAGCGGTAGCCCTTCGCTCGGGAGAGGAGGTTCTTGCGATGCTTGATGTGGCTGGTGCCGCGCTTTACTCGCATAGGGGTTTAGGCGTGGGGAGTGAGCTCGCGGATGGCGCGAAGGTTGGTCTTGTGCGCTGCCTTATCTCGACGCTTGCCACGCGTAATGTTGCCCGATTCGCGGGCATTGAAGTGATCTTGGCCAGCAGCGCGACGCAGGATTTTCTTGCTCCCGGTGCGCCGAAAGCGCTTGGCAGTTGCCTTGTGGGTCTTCAACTTTGGCATAGGTTTCGAATCTACCGTTATTTACGAGCCCCGTCAAGCCTTCTTCTTCCGGATGAGCATCGTCAGACGTCCGCCGAGGGAGCTCGCAGGGGAGTCCACGACGACGTGATCGCCCAGGCTCGTGACGAAGTCCATCATGATTTTTCGGGCGAGATCCATGCGCGCTCGCTCGCGTCCGCGGAGGATCATTTCCAACTTTACCCGGTCACCTTGCTCGAAGAACTTCATCGTCTGGTCTCGTCGCATGCCAATGTCGTGCGCGCCAATTTTTAGGGACAAGCGGATACCCTTGATCTCCGAAACCTTCATCTTCGCTTTCTGCTTCCGCTCTGCCTTCTCCTGCTGGTACAGGTACGACCCCCAGTCAATGATCTTGCAAATGGGTGGGGTGGCGCGTGGGTTCACCTCGACGAGGTCCAACTCTTGGTCTTTGGCTAACTGAAGAGCTCGTTCGGTGGGCATTTGGCCCAGGAACTTTCCATCCGCATCAATGACCTGGATTTCCGGGAGGCGAATCTGGTAGTTGATACGGAAACGTTTGGTACTAATAGTCGTACGGGTTAGGAAGCGAGGTGCGTGTAGTATAGCAGATTTTACATACTTTCTAGAGTTTCCTTCAGGATAGTACGGAGAGCGACTTTGCCTTTCGTCGTCTTGAAGTACTGCTCCCGGCGTTTCGCTTCGTCAGGGGCGAGGAAGCCTTCAAAGAAGATGAGCTTAAGGGGGCGGCGATTTACCGTTGATATGTTCTGGCCGGCATTGTGAGCCTTCAGCCGTTCATCAAGGTTGCCTGTGTAACCGATGTAAAGCTTATGGTCTTTCAGGCTCTGAAGAACGTAGACATAATAGAAATCTTTAGGCATAGGGAGAAGTATAGTATGGGAAAGCCGTGAACCACTCATCCCGCTGATGCGGGATTCGGGTACACGGCATGAACCACTCGTCACGCGTTCATGACTAGCCCATCCTGCAATGTTGGTCAGTACGCAGTGGGCGTAGCCATGAACCCGAGCGGAGCGAGTGGTTCATGGTGGAGATGAGGGGTCTCGCACCCCTGTCTAGAATGCGGCGGGCAGGTGGTCTACAGGTGTAGGGCGTTCACGGGTGTTTCGATCCTACCGCATGGAGCGCCCAAGCCCGGCAGAATCTAGTGGAAGTGAGTTTCGATTGCGCTGTTACCACACCCACGCAACCTACGCCTGGAGTATGTCACTCGCGATTCCCGCGCCAGGTCGCGGGGCGAATGGGCTATCGTTTTTTAGGCGAGGGCCGGAGCAAAGCTGGGCATTGCGAACGCATTCGCGAACGCAGTCTTCACTTTGCTGACAATGCTATTGGCAGTTGTCGATTTGTCCAGCAGTTTTACGCCGTGCTGAACGAGGGCGACCCGCACACCAACCGTAATGCACTCTATCAACTTTTGGACATCCCCGTTGCAAGTACCATAACTGGTACGCGCAACGTGAATGTTCAACGCTTCTGTCGCATCGCTCGGGCAACGTCGCGGGCAACGTCGCGCTTCTTGATGGATGATCGCTTGTCGTGGGTTTTCTTGCCGCGCGCTAGACCAACGCTCACTTTCACCAATCCGCGCTTCGTGAAGAACTTCAGTGGGATGAGCGTGCAACCAGCGCTGTGCATCTTGCCAATGAGCGTAGCTATTTCGCTGTGCTTGAGGAGCAAGCGTCGATCGCGTTCTGGATTGTAGCCAGTTTGCACTGCTGCCGCTGGCTTGTACGGTCCAATGAAGGCGTGGACGAGCCACAGGCTGCTGTTCCGCAAACTCACGTACGCGCCCTGCAGGTTCACACTCCCGCCCTTCACGCTTTTCACCTCTGGCCCGGTGAGTGCAATACCCGCATCGTACGATTCGAGAATGTCGTAGTTGAAGGTCGCTTTCTTGTTGCGGGCGAGCTGGGGCATAGAGGGAGTATAGAGAAGATAGCGGCCCGTGTCCTGGTGGGGAGCACGGGCCGGAATTTTTACGCAGCGAAAGCACGGTTCTGTGCCAGCGCTGGCGACGGGTGTTGCGCAAGGATGCGCGCGAGCCGTCGCTGACTGTCGGCGTAGACGAACGCCGTTGTGAACAGTCCGCGGACGTCGACGCGGAGACTCGACTCAGTCGGCGTACCGGCCATTTCCGCCTCGCACTGCGCCGCTATCGTGCGGAGCTGCGCACCCACGCGGCGGCCATCTGCGAAGCTGTGCAGGTACATGCTGTGGTCGGGACCGAGGCACGCTGCTGCAGTGTGTCGCAGAGCGAATTCTGCTGCCTCGATATCGAGGAGTCGTCCACTGGAGGGCGCGGCAGGGAATCCTTCCCCGTATTCCTCGAAGTGAACGTCTCCTTGGTGTACGGTATTCCGCACATCATTGAAGAATTGGCTAGTCGATGGACGTGCCACAAAGACTCCTTAGGCTAGAAGTTGCGGTTTCTCGTGGTTGGTTTGACTTCACACGCTAGCAGGAACGTGGCTTTTCGTCAATACCTACGCAGCTGCGTGGTATACTCCTCGCATGAACGTACGTTCGGAACTGCAAGGTATCGTTGCAAAAGTATCGGGTGTCCAGAGCCCGAAAATTGAGCGCACGCCGCGTCCGGAATTTGGCGACTACGCAACGAACGTCGCACTGAGCGTTGCGCAACGTAATGATGCGCGGCCACACGATTCCGCGCAGACCCTCGCGCTGAAAATTGCCGCGCAGAAGTCACCGCTCATTTCGAGCGTAGAGGTTGCAGGGCCAGGTTTCTTGAACCTCAGCCTTGATGATTCGTGGCTTACTACGCAAGCGAAGGGTATCGCGAAGTCCGCAGCACGATTGTCCAGGAGTACGCAGTACAAGAGTCGGAACGCACACGTGGAGTTCATCTCGGCGAACCCTACGGGTCCGCTCACGCTCGCGAATGCGCGTGGGGGTTTCTTGGGCGACGTGCTGGGGAATGTTCTGGAGCGTGTGGGGTACAAGGTACTCCGCGAGTACTACGTGAACGATCGCGGCGTGCAGGTGAGCGTCCTCGCTGAATCCGTCCTGCGCCGCTACTTCCAGCAGCAGGGGATTACCATCGACTACCCGGAGACGTGCTACCAGGGCGTGTACGTAGACGAGCTGGCTGGCAAGCTCAAGCTGCCGAATTACAAGATGACCGACGTGGCGAAGTTGGGCGAGATTCGGGACAAGATTAAAGACAAGGTTGTGGCGACGATGCTCAAGGAGATCCAACGGGTCGTCACCAAGGACATGCGTATCACCTTCGATAGTTGGTTCTCCGAGAAGAGCCTGGTGTCGTCGGGGATTATTGAGAAGGTGGTCAGCGCGTTGCGTCAGAAGGGGATGATATTCGAACGGGAAGGCGCAACTTGGCTCGCGACGACGAAATACGGAGACGATAAGGATCGCGTGCTCGTGAAAGCCGATGGCGAGATGACGTACTTCCTGCCGGACATTGCGTACCACTGGCTCAAGTTCACCAAGCACAAGGCCAACGTCGCCATCACTATTTTGGGCGCCGACCACCACGGGTACATTGGTCGGATGCACGCTGCCCTCAAGGGGCTCGGCGTTGAGGATGCAGACCACCAGTTCCAGCCCATCATCATCCAGTTCGTGCGCTTGCTCCGTGACGGTCAGGAAGTGAAGATGTCCAAGCGTCGGGGGACGTACGTGGAGGCTGAGGAGGTCGTGCAGGAAGTGGGATTGGATGCTGCGCGGTTCTTCTTCCTCATGTACGACGTGCGCACCCACATGGATTTCAACTTGGATGTCGCGAAGGAACGCAGCGAGAAGAACCCCGTGTACTACGTGCAGTACGCGCACGCGCGCATTTGCAGCATTCTGGCGAAGGCCAGTACGCAGCGCGTTGCCCGGGAGCGCGCCGGCGCGTTGCACCCTGCTAGCCGGAAGCTTATACTGGAGCTCCTTCGCTGGCCGGAAGTGCTTGAGGACACTGCGCGGGACTACGCCGTCCAGCGCATCCCGCAGTACGCCCTGGATATCGCCCGCACATTCCACGACTTCTACACGCAGGTGCGCGTCATTGACGCCAACCACGTGCAGGCGTTCCCCCTCGCGCTCATTCGCGCGACGAAGAACGTCCTCCAGGATGTCCTCGAAACACTCGGCATTCGTGCTCCAGAGAAGATGTGAGCACGCGTGTGCTATCCTACAGCTAGCCTCTCGCCGTCAATCCGATTACCATGCGCATCGGCATCGACTGCAGAACCATTCTCAACCCAGCCTCGGGTGAACGCGCGGGCGTCGGCCACTACGTGGACGGCTTGGTAACCGCGCTCATCGAGCACTACCCCGACGCAGAGTTCGTCTTGTACTTCGACTACCGCGCGCGGGATATTTCTGGTTTCGCGCGGAAGAACGTGAAGGTGAAGTACTTCCCATTCTCCCAGTACGGCAAGTACCTATCGTTCGGGTACTCGCACATGCTCATCACCGCGTACTTGCTCAAGGAAGGACTGGACGTGCTGCACGTTCCTGCGGGCTCTATTCCGTTCACGTACCCCAAGAAGGTGGTGTACACGGTGCACGACCTTGCAATCTTCAAGCACCCCGAGTGGTTCCCGTCGTCGTTCATCTCGCGCAACGTACTCGTCCCGCAGACCATCCGCAAGGCCGACGCGATTATCTCCGTTTCCGCGAGCACGGCGCGGGACCTGAAGCACCTCTTCAACGTGCCCGCGAAGAAGATTACCGTGGTGCACCACGGGTTTGACGTGAAGAAAATTCCGCTCAAGCGTCGCGCGAACGAGACGATAGAGAAGTTCAAGCTCCCCAAGCGCTACCTGTTCTTCGTGGGCACTATTGAGCCCCGCAAGAACGTGGAAATTCTCATGCAGGCGTTCATGCACCTCCAGGAGACACAGCCGGCGCTCCACGACGTGGCGCTCGTCATTGCTGGGCAGCTCGGGTACCACGGCGACAAGACCATGCAGTCGCTCATGGCACTCAAAGCCAAGCGGGCAATACGGTACGTGGGGTACGTCACGCACAACGAGAAAGTTGAGCTCCTCCGCCATGCGACCGCGTTCGTATTCCCGAGCTTGTACGAAGGGTTCGGCTTGCCCGTACTGGAAGCCATGGCACTGGGTACGCCGGTGATTGCCAGCCGCACGTCATCCATGCCCGAGATTGCGGGAACGGCCGCGCTCTTCGTTGATCCGAAGAACCCGAAGGACATCGCGCGCGCCATGCGCGACGTGCTCACGAAACCGGCGGTTGCACAGCGGTTGCGCGACGTGGGTCCGAAGCAGGCACAGCACTTCTCCTGGCAGCGCTGCGCGGAAGAGACGATGGCTGTGTACCGCAAGGTGGTTGGGAAGAAATGAGAAAAGCGTGCCCGGGGCACGCTTTTTCAAAAAAGGTCAGACTGCGTCACTCGTGAAAGGCGGCAGTGCGTGGTACTCGTGGAAGTGCCCGATGTCGCGGTCTTTGTAGAGCTTCGGAACCATGTCATCCGGCTTCCAGTTGCGAATCATTTCCGCAACGTCGTCCGTCGTCTGGTACTTTCCAGCCTCCCGGGCGTAGGTCTGGCCGGCCAGCGGATCGACTTGGTAGAAGATGAGCTGCGCCACGCGCATGCCGGCGGGTAAGACCACGGTGAGGTCGCTCAGGTGGTTGGTCATTTCCATGGTCCAGCGGTTGACGTACCCGAGGTCGCCCCAGCCTGCACACTTGCAGACGGTGATGCCAATGCGGCCCATCGAGCTGCGCGCGCGCATCTCCGTGCTCACGCAGTTGCGGCCGCCAATGAACTCAAACGTGTGTGCCAGGATTGTCTCGCCGGGTCCGATGACCACGAGTCGGTCACGCGAGGAGATGTTCTCCAACGGACCGTTCTCCGCCATCCAGTCTTCCGCGCTCACCGCTTCTTGTGGTTGACCCCAGTACCGGCGTACGGACTGCTCGCTGAACGGCTCTAGGACACCGCGCGTGCCTTTGAAGTGTTGCTCGCGGTAGAAGTGAATGCCCAGACGTGCGTCGTACGAAGTGGTATTCAGGTTGGCCGCCTCGAAAGGGAAGATGATGACGTTCCCTTGCGTGCGGTGGGCGAGTACGCGGTCACGGGTGAGTAGGGCATTACCCCGTTCGTGTACGAGGTCGTCGGGGTAGGTGGTGTCTGGCGTCGATGTGAACGTGGGTTTCGGCGGCTGATCGCCAGCTGCGCTGTTCATTGTGCACCTCTCTTGGTTTGGAAGTTTCAGTTTTTGAATTTGTGGCGCAACCTTAGCAGGAGATTTGGTCACCGTCAAAAAAATGAGGCTGGTGGTTGGCCAGCCTCGTCAGCTCAGAGCGTTGGGAGCTTGAAGGTTGTACCGCAGTTTGCATGCGGGCACTTGCCGGTTGTGCCGTCACCTTCGGGGATCTCGATGAAGCACCCACCGCAGAGTTCACCATGACACTCTGGGCATTCCCACTTCTTGTCGCTGCTCTGGTTGCAGTTTTTGCACGGGAGGCAGTTGATTGGGTCGGGGTGGACAATGACTGTTTGCATTGCAAACCTTTCACTTTGTGTTGCGCCAAGCCTAGCGAGCAGAGTTACCCTCGTCAAGCCTTGTCATAGCGCGCATTTTATCGTACACTCACTCCCGCACAGTCTTTTGCTATGACCAAGAAAACGAAGGAACCGACAGACGTCAGAGAACCGCACCCTGGTCGTCCCGCTGCCATCTTCCCCGCCCTGGAGGAAGACGTTTTGCAATTGTGGAAGCGAGAGAAAATATTCCAGAAAACTCTCACGCGCACCAAGCACGGGGAGCGTTTTGTATTCTTCGAAGGACCGCCCACGGCGAACGGAAAGCCTGGCATCCACCACGTGCTCGCGCGGGCGTACAAGGACGTCATCGTCCGCTACAAGACCATGCGGGGCTACTACGTGGAGCGCAAGGCGGGGTGGGACACGCACGGCTTACCCGTTGAACTGCAAGTAGAGAAAGCCCTGAACATTTCGGGCAAGCAGCAGATTGAGAATCTCGTACCGGGTGACAAGCGCGCAAGCATTGAGGCGTTCAACGCGGCGTGCAAGACGAGCGTGATGGAATTCCGTAAGGATTGGGAAGACTTGACCACGCGCATCGGCTTCTGGCTGGACCTCAAGCACCCGTACATTACCTACGACTCTGGCTACGTGGAGAGCGTGTGGTGGACCTTCAAGCAGATCTGGGATGCAGGCTTGGTGTATAAGGGCCACAAAGTGGTACCGCACTGCCCGCGCTGCGAGACCGCGCTCTCCAGCCACGAGGTGGCGCAGGGGTACAAGAATGTGGTGGACACGTCTGTCTACGTGAAGTTCAAGGTGGCGCAGACGTCTGTGCCAACGCTGCAGAACCTGGTGAGCAAGGGGGAGGAGGTCTTCGTGCTCTCGTGGACGACTACACCGTGGACGCTCCCGGGCAACGTCGCGCTCGCCGTGGGAAAGGACATTGCCTACCAACTGGTGAAGCACGACGGGGCGTACCTCCTCATTGCGAGGGAGCGTGCGGTGGTACTCGGTGACGATGTGAAGGTCATGGAAGACTTCACCGGTGAGCAGCTCATTGGTACGGCGTACGAGCCGCTGTACCCCGGGGCAGTGGAGAAGGGGAGCTCTCAAACCGCATGGACGATTCTCCCCGCCGACTTCGTGACCACTACAGATGGGACGGGCGTGGTGCACACCGCGGTGATGTACGGCGAGGATGACTACGCACTCGGGGAGGCAGCAGGTCTGCCGAAAGTACACACTGTGGATCCGACGGGGAAATTCCTGCCGAGCGTTACTCGGTGGGTGGGAAAGTTTGTGAAAGACTCTGCTGTTGAATCGGAGATCATCACTGACCTCAAGGAGCGCGGCCTGCTGCACAAGGTGGAGCAGTACAGCCACGACTACCCATTCTGCTGGCGTTGCAGCACACCGCTGCTGTACTACGCCAAGGACAGCTGGTTCATCCGGGTATCGGCCGTACGATCGAAGCTCATCGAGAATAACCGCACGATCAATTGGGTACCTGCGTACCTCAAGGACGGGCGATTCGGCGAGTGGCTGAAGGACGCGAAAGACTGGGCCATCTCCCGCGAGCGCTACTGGGGCACGCCGCTCCCGATTTGGGAGTGCGATGCCTGCCACGCGCACCAGGCAGTTGGGTCATTTGCAGAGTTGAAGGTGAAAGAGGGCTTCGACCCCCACCGACCGTTCATCGACGACGTCACGCTGACCTGCGCGACGTGCCAGGGAACCATGCACCGCGTTCCCGAAGTGCTGGACGTGTGGTTCGACTCCGGCGCCATGCCGTTCGCGCAGTGGCACTACCCATTCGAGGACGCATCTCGCGTGGACGAGCACACGAATTTCCCGGCTGACTACATATCCGAGGCAATCGACCAAACCCGTGGGTGGTTCTACACGCTCCTCGCCATTTCTACGCTCCTCGGCAAAGGCACGCCGTACAAGAACGTCATCTCCCTGGGGCACATCCTCGATGCGAAGGGGCAGAAGATGAGTAAGTCCAAAGGGAATGTCGTTGTTCCGGCAGAGGTCATCAACACCTACGGCGCGGACGCGCTGCGCCTCCACCTCTTCACCATGAGCCAGGCTGGAGACCCGAAGAACTTCGACGCGCAGGGCGTGGACGAAGTGGTGAAGAAGACACTCCTCATATTCTGGAACGTCGTCACCTTCTACCAGACGCACGTTGGGTCGCAGGTTACCAGCTTCCCCGAACAGCCCGCGCACGTCATGGACCAGTGGATTCTAGCGCGTCTCGCCCAGGTGACGCAGGGAGTGCAGGACAAGCTCGACGGCTACGATCCCACGTCTGCTGCTCGCGCGCTGCAGGAGTTCATCACTGACCTCTCCACGTGGTACGTCCGTCGCAGTCGCGACCGAATGCGCATCGGCAAGCACGCATCCACCGAAGCGGTGGCCGTACTCCGGCACGTCATTCGCACGACCGCCACGTTACTCGCGCCGTTTGCACCGTTCATCAGCGAGCAGGTGTACCAGCAGCTCCGGCATACCGTGGATCCTGAGAGCGTGCACCTGGCGCCGTGGCCAGCGATAACCCACGCGAACGCTGCAGTTTTGGCTGACATGCAGCGAGTCCGCGATGCGGTTGAGCTCGGCCATGCGATCCGCAAAGAGCAGAACCTCAAGGTGCGCCAGCCGCTGGCACGAATTATGGTATACCCATCAATTCAAGCTGAATTGCAAGAGATACTTTGTGAAGAACTCAATGTTGAGAAATGCATTGTACTTAAAAATGCAGGTCAAGAATTTGGTGAAAGTCAGAATCAGGAACAATCGAAAAAACTTATTAGGAAAGACAGGAATGGCATCATGGTAATTCTCGATATTGAAATATCAGAAGAATTGAAACTTAAGGGTTTAGCCCGCGAGTTGGCTCGGCATGTGAATGACATGCGCAAGGCTGCGGGTCTGACTGTGAAGGACCTCGTGGATGTGGAGTGGATGACCGACGACCCAACACTCCAGCGCGTCTTCACTGAGCACGCGGCTGAACTACGCGACCTCACCCACGCCCGGAGCATTGCCGTTGGTACGGTTTCCCAGGTCGCGCAGAAGAAGGAGCTCATCCTCGGTGGTAGTCACGTTACCTTCGGGATTAGCACATGAGCCTGCACGACGTGACCGGCGTAGTTCTGCGCCGACG
>JBGSPR010000020.1:0-10321 GCA_041738495.1 Patescibacteria group bacterium | reverse complement strand
TTCCTTCAGAAAAATTTTCGCACCAGCTGGTTGCGCTGCAAACTCCTGCGTCGCCTTTGCAATGGAATCTTCCAAGATGTTGTCGCCGAGTATGACAACAACTTTCTCACCATCCGCGAAGTCTTCCGCCAACCCGAGCGCCTGCGCGATGCCACCGGGTTTCTCTTGCACAGCGTACGAGAGCTTCACACCAAACGCGTGGCCGTCACCCAACAGTTCCAGGAAGCCGCCTGCATGCCCCTTGCCTGAAACAATCATGATGTCTTTCAGCCCCGCCTGCGTGAGGGTCTGGAGGGGGTAGTAGATCATGGGCCGGTCGTACACCGGCAGGAGGTGCTTGTTCGTGACGCGCGTGAGGGGGAACAATCGTGAGCCCGTACCGCCAGCCAGGATAATACCTTTCATAGGTGTACGAAGTTAAAAATGTAGTAATAGTGTACGGTGGCTTAGCTATACATGCAAATAGACAGAAGCCATAAAAAATGGAAGTAACTTCATAACAATCGGTTATCATTTCTTACGCTCATCTGCTTCTCCTATGAGAGCTGTACAAATAGAACTCCTTTTTCTTTGGAGTAGTTGACGCACAGAACCTATCACCTAGACTGAAGGTGTCGCCTCTAATCATCGCACTCTATGCCCACCTACACACTGCACGCTGGCCACGTCACAATGGACGATGTCGTTGCCATTGCGCACGACCCTTCAACGCACATTGAACTGGATCCCGAAACGCAAGCGGCTATTGAGCGCTCGCGGGCAACCGTTAACAGCCTCACGGAAAAACGCGCTGTCGTCTACGGACTCACGACAGGCTTCGGAAAATTCAAGGATCGGTTCATCGATGAAGATCACGTAGCAGAACTCCAGGCGAATTTACTCCGCAGTCACTCGGTTGGCGTAGGCGATCCATTCCCTCTCCCCTGGGTACGCGCGATGATGGTCATTCGCTTGAACTCTCTCGCCCGCGGCTTCTCCGGGGTCCGACCGGAACTGCTCAACCTCCTCGTCGGCATGCTCAACGCGAACGTTACTCCAGAGGTTCCATCGAAAGGTTCGGTGGGATCTTCGGGTGACCTGGCGCCACTCTCCCACATGGGACTCGTGCTCATGGGCGAAGGTTTCGCGTGGTTCAACGGTGAGCGCCTCACCGGCGATGAAGCACTGAAGCGTGCTGGCTTGCGCCCCCTGCAATTCGCCTCGAAGGAAGGGTTGGCCTGGAATAACGGAACCTCGGTGCAGACGGGCGTTGGTACGCTCGCCACGCACCTCGCGGTTCGACTGACGCGCATTGCGGACATCGCAGCAGCGCTCTCCATGGAAGCGCACACCGGGCTCACTGCAGCGTACGATCCCCGACCGCACGCGCTCCGCGGGCACGAAGGCCAGAAGCACGTTGCGGCAAACGTGCTCGCGCTGCTGAAGAACTCAACCTACGTGAACAGTGGAAATGCAGCCCAACGCGTGCAGGATGCGTACTCGCTCCGGTGCACACCGCAAGTGCACGGTGCGACCCGTGAAGCAATTCGGTACGCAGAGCGCGTCATTGCAACCGAGGTCAACGCGGTTACGGACAATCCACTCATCTTCGCCGATACTGCCGAGGCGATATCAGCCGGAAACTTTCACGGCGAACCTATTGCTATTGCCATGGACGCACTGGGCATTGCGGTGTCGGAACTCGCAAACATATCTGAACGACGCACAGCAAAGCTCCTCGACGTGGCCACGAATGAAGGCTTGCCAATGTTCCTCATCCCTCCAGAACGCGGAGGGCTGCACAACGGGTACATGATCGCCCAGTACACAGCAGCGGCGCTCGTTTCGGAAAACAAAGTGCTCGCTCACCCGGCGTCGGTCGACTCCATACCCACCTCGGCAAATCAAGAAGACCACGTGAGCATGGGTACAATTGCCGCGCGCAAAGCAATGGAAATTGTCGGCAACGCAATTGAGGTACTCGCCATTGAATTGATGTGCGCCGCGCAGGGTATTGATTTACGCGAGAAAGCAACGCTCGGTGTTGGCACGCAAGCAGCGTACGACGTCATTCGCGGACGCGTGAAGACCCTCGATGCGGACCGCATCCTCGCACCCGACATGCACGCGCTCGCCGAGGCGATTCGCGATGGGAGTCTTGAGTCCGCGGTTGCGCAAGCGGGTGTACCCCTGCGCTAGCGGGCAAAGCACGCTGCGAAGCGCTCTGCGTGATCGTACCCGAGCCCGGGCGTCGTTGGTGCGTGCATGTACCCGTGCACCACGGGCGGCCCGAATGCTTTGTCGTCATTGATGAACGTAAAAGCGTTGAGCGCTGTGGTGCGAACAGCATGCGTGGCAGCGAAGTGCACGCCAGCGTAGGTGCCGAGCGCGCCTTCAATCATTGAGCCGAGCATGTAGGAGGCACCGCGCGCATCCGCCTCTCGTGCGAGCACGTGCCCGCCCCACAAACCTCGAGATTTCGCGAGTTTAATATTGAAGAGCGTGGCCGCACCTGCATCCAACGCAGCCCGCGCATCTTCCACGACGTACGTAGATTCGTCGAGCATGATAGGAACGCCAGACGACGCCTGCAATTTTCTGAAGTCGTCGTACGGAAGCGAAGCGGGCATTGGCTGTTCGACCCAGGCAAGCGTGCACTCAGCGAAAGCAGCGAGCGCACGCTGCGCGGCTTCCAGAGTTTTCCACCCCTGATTCGCATCGACGAACAGCGTCCGATTCGGGCCAATGGCTTTGCGAATTTCCCGTAGTAACCGAAGTTCCCGCTCTGCATCCATGCCAACTTTTACCTTGAACACTTCAATGCCTTGCTCGAGCGCGCGGGCAACCAAGGCACTCGCTTCACTCTCCTCGACCATCGGAATAGCTGCTTCTACGGGGACAGGCTTTGCTTCACCGTAGTACGCGAACACTGGTTTCCGTTCTTCCCTACCAAGGGCGTCGTGGAGCGCGATGTCAATGCCGCACGCTGCTGCGTAGTCACGCGGGATGCGCTGCGTGAGTGCGCTCCCCAACGCTTCAGGTGTTGCGCATTCCATCCCGCTGAAGAATGAGGAAATTCCTGCAACTGCCTTGAGCGTCGATGCCTGCGTCTCCCCGCGCGGCTCCCAGTACGCAGGACACTCGCCGTACCCAACGACGCCTGCCTCGGTTGTCACCCGAACAATGGCGTAGTCCAGCTGCTCGAGCCGGACACCAGCAAATGTAAAAGGCTGCTTGAGCTGGTACACCAGCGGCGCTACTTCGATACTCTGAATCTTCATAGATTCGGATTGGCGAGGATCGTACGGTACAGTACTCGGCCTCGTTCAAGGGCGCTCCGCTGCACGCGTTCGTTGGCCTGGTGAATGGTTGTCATGTCGCCCGGACCGAGGACGAAGACCCTTCCCCACCGAGTGAAGAGCGACGCCTCTGTCCAGCCTGGCGCGTAGAGTGTGGTCGCGGCTACTCCCGTTGCCTTACGGATTTCGCTGAGCAGCGCTCGTACCCACGCAGTCGATCGAGCAACGAAAAAGCCGTCCCCGCTGAACGGGAATGCGACGTCAGCCGTAGGATCGACTGCACGAACGAGTGCGCGAAGAGCTGATTGCTCGGCGAGCATACGCTCCTGTGGAACCAAGCGTCGATTCACGCTCAACCGTGCTTCTGGAGCAACAGTGTTCACGCCAACGCCACCCTGAATGAGGCCGTACGAGAGCGTACTGCGCCCAAAAATTGCATGGCGACGCTTGTCGAGCTGCCGTTCGCACACGCGCAGACGGGTGAGTACGTCGTGGAGTTTGAGAATTGCATTCTCGCGCTGGTTCGAAAGGTACCGCACGCGACTGGCGTGCTTGCCAATACCGTACGTCGTCACGGTCGCATCGAAGCACGCCTTCTGGCCGAGGCGAATTGCGTTCCCCGTAGCTTCCCCAACGATAATCGTCGCTGGCCGGGTAGGCCGTTTCTTCGTCAGGAGTTTCCCGCCAACTGCATAGCCTTCTTCATCGCCGTCGAGGAGAACCGTTACTGGCCGCTGGAGCTCTTCGCGTGCATCTGCGAACGCAGCGGTGAATGCCGCAATGCTCCCCTTCATGTCGGAAATGCCAAGGCCAAAAAAGTGCGTCCCACGCACGCTCGCGCGCAACGGATCTGTCTTCCAGGCGCCGTGGACGTTCGCGGTATCGGTGTGACCCGAGAAGATGAGTGGACGCCCGGGCAAGCGCTGTCCCCAATCGGCGCGCACGTTCCACCGCCGAACTCCGTCGCTCACGTACGACGTCATGGCAACCTTCCCGCCTAGTCGCCGAAATGTTTGCGCGAGGAAAGACGCAACGCGAGCATTGCTCCCGCGAATCTGGCTGTCGGCTGCAACGAGTTTTTTGAGAAGTGGGATGAGCATGCACCTAGTATACACTGCTAGGCATAAGAAAACACCTCATCCTGCAGTGATGAGGTGTTTAGAAGAGCAATGTGAGGAGCAGTACGTACCGAACCTCAACGGGCAACGGCCTCCGGTTTGACCGCGCCAACCAGGAACAGACGCTCGTCGGGTTTTGAAACGAACGAGCGAGACGCTTCATCCCACTTCGTGGTGTCCACCATCTGCCGGGCACCGTCGAGCTCACGGTAGCCGCGGACATCGCGGTAGAGGTGCTGCGTCGTCTGGTTGTCAACGGACGTGCGCACCACAATCGTATCGAAGCCCGCCGGAATCGCTTCCAAACGCGCGTTGATGAGATCGTGGCTGAGGCCGCGGCCGCGGTAGGCGTGCGCCACGCCGAGCTCGGACATGTAGTACGCCGACTCCGCGGTAATGCGATCGGCGAGGCACTCGACGATCTTGGGTTCTTCCGTAAGCGGTACGGCGCCACTGAAACCCACCACCGTTTCACCATCCAACGCCAGGAAGAACACGCCCTGCTCGTGCGCGGCGATGTCGCGCAGGAAACCAGCAGCCACATCGATGCTGAAGCGTTCGTGGTACGGCGCGTCCCGGAAGACCGAGACGTACAGCGCACCCGCGCTCCGGGCGTAGGGCTCGAATTCCTCGGCCGACGAAATGCGGTGAAGCGACACCGGCTGGTGCAAGTCACTCGCCGTGACCTCCACCGTGCCCGTCCTCTCGACAATGACCGGCCCGTTGATGCGGGCACCACAGAATTCCGTACCGTTGTACTGAATCGCGATGCCGATATCCAGGCCCGACGGTTGGCCGACGCACGTTTCCACGTTATGTCCGAATTCGAGCGCGAGCTTCTGCGCCAGGGCAGTCGTCCCGGAGCCGCACGCGGTTTCGGGAATCAGCGTGTTCGAATCACGAACGAAGACGTAGGGATCGATGGTGTAGCGATCACCTTCGGCTTTGTAGAAAATCACGCCAGCCGCTTCCAAACCGCGCAGGTGCTGTTCGGTCAAGATACGGTCCGCATGTTCCATGCGCTGCTCCCGGTTGTGTCCAGCCACGACGTCGATTTCCGGAACCAGCAAGTGACTGATGCCGTGCTGGTGCACCAGCGTCGCCGCGATTTCCTGGTCACCGAGCACGACAGTCCGCTCCTCGGTGCAGTCAGCTTCGCGCCGAACCGGCATCGACACGAAGATGTCCTGAACGTTCCGGTTGGCATCCAGCTGAACTTCGGCGTGCAGCACGCCATCGTAGCCAGACACTTCAATCGGCACATCCAGGTGGTCGCCGTTATCCACCACCCGTTCCAATTCGAACGGGCTCGGGCCGGGGTCGCGCATGAAAAACGCATCGGTGATGAGCTTCACCGTAGCGCGGGACGCATTCCCGCAGAACTCGCCGCCCATCATCTGCAGTCGACAGACAGCGCCATCAGCCGTCGGCGGTTCCAGGTATCCAACCTGCTCGCACCCTTTCACCTGCTTGATGAAGAGGTTGTTCGCAAGCGAACCCTGGTAGTGCCGCGGCACGAGATCGTGGACCAAGACGGTATCGTTCCCGCCCGGCACCACGTAGCTAAAACGCAGGATTCCTTTTTTCATGAGGAATCCCTCCTTACAGGAAATGGTTCTGGGCACATCACTGTGCCCGGTGTGGTCCGCATTCTGCGGATCGCTCGCCAGACTGCGCGTGGACGCGCACGAGGCAAATCTGCTCTATGTCAACGTCCTATTCGCAGGCTTTTTTTATTCAGCCCTAGCCTAGCAGAATGCCCTCGCGTGTCAAACTCATACGTAGTCGTAGGACTTGCAAAGAACGCGCTCCTGTGGCAGGATACTGCCCAAACGCCAACACTCACTGGAGGGTTGGAAAATTGTCACTTGAAAATATAGGAAATCGTAATGCACCAACACAGCAGCAAAACGTTGCCCTTACTCCTCGAACTCTGCGCCATACCGTCTTGGTTCAGTGACGAACCGGGAAAGGAATGCTCAGAAGTTGCATACGCGACATTCGTTGAGAAGTACCTCCAGGAGCACGCGCCTGCACTTACAGTGGAGCGAATACCCATGATTGGGAATCCTCAACGATTCTCCGTTCTCGCGAAAACTCCAGGAGATTCAGTTGATCTCCTCGTCGCCGTCCACTTGGACACAGTCGAGCCATCGTCGTTCAAAAACGAGACCGGCGTGTGGACGAATAACTTCTCCTCTGGAGATCGATTCATTGGGAATGACTACCTTCGCCTTGGCGCTTCCGACAACAAGGGCGGTGCCGCTGCACTCCTCACAGCTCTCGCACAATCACCTGCACTGAAGAACCTCGCGGTGTACTTCTACGTCGCTGAGGAAACCTCATTTGGCGGCATGAAGAGCTTCCTCGCTGCGGCAAAAGACCTGCCCTGGCGGCCGAAGCGGGTCATCATCATCGAAGGGACTGACTTGAACATCGAGAATTCGCACCGCGGGTGCGTCGAGTTCAAGGTTCGCATCTTCGGTGAATCTGGCCACGCGGCAAAAGCAGACGAGGGTCGGAGTGCAATGGAGGCATTCCTCAAGGCGTTCAGTACCTTCTCCATTGCAATTGCCAAACAGTCAGCGCGGGCGATTGAGGAAGGACGAGCAGCGCAGCCGACTTCTGTGAACATCGCCGGTATTACCTGCGGTCAAGTTGTCCCGGAAGCCCTGGATGTTGAAGGTTACTACAGCACGGAAAAACTCATTCCGGTGAAGGTCGTACCGAACAAGAAGGCGGATATCGTCGAGATCATTTTCGACATCCGCCCCGGGGTCATCGATACGCCTGCGAAAGAGCTCCTCACGTCATTTCAAGAACACGTGGCAGCAACGGGGTGCACGTGCGAACTCGTGGGTGATATTGTCCACAACCTCGTGGGCATGCGAACCGATCCAGCACACTTCAGCGACCTCGCTCGCACAATTGAACGTGCAACTGGGTACGCGCCACAGTTCACGTACATGAGTGGCTACGGCGAAGGCGCGATGATAACCACACAACTCAACGTGCCGACTGTTTACTTCGGCCCGACCGGTGGGAAGTGGCACAAGCACGATGAGTACGTTTCCATCGCGAGTCTCGACCAGGTCGCAGCGGTGTTCACGGCATTCTTCAGCGAAATGGCTCAATAGTGATGAGGACTGGCTTCGTGCCAGTCCTTTTCTATTTGCCCCACCGTAGAGAAACGTGTAGGCTTTGGAAATTCACAAACACCAAGGAGGATGACCTTTGAAAAAACCTCAACTGATTGTTTCGGACATTGATGGCGTGGCCGCATCGTACGGAAGGCTAGACCCCGAGGTGATTATCGCCTTCACGGAACTCGAGCGTGCTGGCATCCACTGCACCTTTGCCACAGGTCGCGGGTACTGGCGCACGCGCAAGTGCATAGGCGACGACTTCGCCCCGACATACCCACTCGTGCTGGAAAACGGCGCGCGCATCTGCGAACCCGATGGTACCACCATCTACGCCAAACCACTCGGCGTGCGAACCCTGCAGGCACTTCGAACGTTCATGACGCGAAAGTACCTGCGGGGCGTGGACTTCTTCCAGCTCGAGGACGGTCACCACGTCAGCCTGCACCTGCCGGGTACGCCTGCGCTGGTCAAGAACACGTTCCTCGACGCGCAGTACATTGCAGCCAAGTACCGCACGCGCACAGCGTTCATGGATCACCTGCTGCACGCCCGCTGCTGCAAGCTTACGTTCTTCGGCAACGGGAAAGGAGACATTCCATTCCCCAAGCACATCAACTGCGTGCGGAACCAATCGTACCAGATGGTCATGCGACGTGGCGTCTCCAAAGCCACTGCCGTGCGCTGGCTCTGCACCCAACGGAACATCGACCTCGCAGACGTGCTCGTGGCTGGGAATGACTTCAATGACGTGCCGCTCTTCGAACTCCCTACCGGCTGGCGCGTTGCAGTGGGCAGCACCTGTCCGCCCGGACTCCGCACGAACGCGACGCACCACGTGACCTCGCCGCAGGCATTCGGCACTTTCCTGCAAGAGTTCTGCTAAGCCTAAGGACTGGTTACCCACCAGTCCTTTTCTTTTGCCACGCAGCATTTGACGGAACGCCTACGTCTGCTAGGATACCGCGAAGCTCGTTCCCAACAGAATACTCGTACGAACGTAATCATAGTGTGAAAGGAGGCACCCCATGGGTGCAGAGAAAAGGCTTATCAAACCCACGCAGCCGAGTGGTGTGAACGACTACCTGCCCGAGGAAATGCTCCCCCGGCAGAGAATGCTGGACACCATTCGCGTGGTTTTCGAACGCTTCGGTTTTGTCCCGCTCGACACGTCCTGCATGGAGCGACTCGAAGTGCTCACCGGCGGAGAAGAGAACATTCGCAACGACATCTACGTCGCGCGCGGAACCTCGGAGCGCATGCGATCGTACGATGAGCACACCCGTGCGCTCCGCTTCGACCTCACCGTCCCGCTCGCACGCGTCGTCGCAGCGAACCCCGGCCTGTCCATGCCGTTCAAGCGGTACCAGATGGGCAAGGTGTTCCGCGGCGAGAAAGCGCAAGCCGGACGGTACAACGAGTTCATGCAGTGCGACGTGGACACCGTCGGTAGTGCCAGCATGGCTGCCGATGCCGAAATCGTAGCAATCATGTACGCGGTCATGCAGGCGCTCAAGGTGCCGAACGCGCGCACGCGCGTGAACAACCGGAAGATCCTCAACGGTCTCCCTGCATTCGCTGGATTTCCGGCGGAGAAGAACCCCGACGTCCTGCGGGTGCTCGACCGTCAGGACAAAGTTGGCCGAGCAAAGGTGCTCGACCTCCTCCAGAACGGAGACGCGTCGCTGGGTGTTGTGCCGCTCCTCACGTCTGCCGAAGCGGAGCAGGTTGGAAAATTCCTCAACCTCACCGCTGAGGGCAAGGAATCACTCCTGGATGCAGTCGACGCGCTCATGGGGCACATCTCCATAGTGCGGGAGGGCACGCAGGAGCTCCGCCAGGTCATCACGCACGTTCGGAACCTCCGGGTTCCCGAATCGGCGTGGACCATCGACCTCTCGGTCGCGCGTGGCCTGGGCTACTACACTGGTCCGGTGTTCGAAACGACCATCCAAGACTTTCCCAGCATAGGCAGTGTCTTCTCGGGCGGTCGGTACGACGACCTCGTTGCTCGCTTCAGCCCGAACAGCTTCCCGGCAACGGGCGCGTCGGTTGGTCTCGACCGGCTCTTCACCGCACTGCAGCAACTCGGCTGCATTGCCCCGGTTCGCACCATGACGAGCATCGTGGTGATTCCACTGGAAGATACGCCGGAGGTCAACGCGCTGTGCGAAGACCTCGTCACCGAGTGCCGAGCAGCGGGACTGAATGCCGAGTACCTCTTCACGTCGGGAACGGTGCGCGAGCGCATCATCCAAGCGGTGAAGCGCGGTGCGCCACTCGGGGTGCTCATTGGCACCACGGAAGTAGCGAACCAGAAACTCACGGTGAAGGACTTCCGCACCCAGGTGCAGGCGTCCATTCCCCTGCAGGGTTCCTCGCCACTCCAGGGGGCTTTACAGGAAATTACCCGCATGCTAGGGTAGAAAACCGAAAAACAAACGGGCACGTAGCTCAGCTTGGCTAGAGCATCTGACTGTGGATCAGAGGGTCGTGGGTTCAAATCCCATCGTGCCCCCCAAGTACCTTCAGGACCTGTACATCTGTACGGGTCCTGTTCTTTTTTACTTCACCTTCGCCGTGCCCTGCGCTTCTACCTTCACCTCCACTGGTGTGATGGGCAAGGTGAACTGGAAGCAGCTCCCCTTCCCCACACCCTCGCTCTCCACCCAAATCTTCCCGCCGTGCACTTCGATGATGCGGCGCGCCACGTACAAGCCAAGTCCTGATCCATCCGGGTTCACCTGCGCAATGCCGTAGCCGCGCACGAACTTGTTGAAGA
>JBGSPR010000016.1:0-3777 GCA_041738495.1 Patescibacteria group bacterium | reverse complement strand
TGGCACTCCTCGTCACCTCGCTCGTGCCGCGCAGCGTGCAGCGCCTTGTGCTGGCGGACAGCATTGGCATTCCGTTCGACCGCGACGTGCGCGCGTGGGCGCGGGCGTGGGCGAAGCAGCGCGACTACAACGTCGGGCTCTCCTGGCGGAGAACACTGGAAACTCTCGCTCGCCCGTTCACCGAGAACGTCCTGCGTCGCGGCAACGACGTCTACCGTGTGGCGCGGCTCTGCATGCGCTTGGACGTGCGACCGTACGCGAAGAATGTGCGGTGCCCCGTGCGCATCTTGTGGGGTGATCAGGACACGTTCATCCCGCGTGATGTCGGGGAGCAGCTCCACGCCCTCCTGCCCACATCCACGCTTACCGTCGTTCCCGGGAGCCACGACTGGCCGCTTTTGGAACCCGAAAAACTCCTGCCATTCTTGCAGGAGTAGTGCGCCGTCGAGAGCTTACTTCGCCTTCGTTGCTTTCCGTGCGTGACTGCGGATGCAGGACGTGCAGGCCATCACCCGCTTGCCGTCTTTGTAGAGCGACTGCACGTTCACGCGTTGCCGCTTGATGGTGGCAATTTTCGAGTGGCTGCGCATGTTCGCTTTCAGCGCGCCTCGACCGCAGATGGAACACGTTCGTGCCATAGTGTATGCTACGCTAGTGCTGTGCAGGCTAGCACGCGCGCATTTCCCTGGCAAGCTCTATGCCGTTCTTCACCCTCCTTGCGAACAATCCGCCGCTCGCTCTCGCCTGGGTTCTGGCGATTATCGTGGCAATTACCATCCACGAGTTTAGCCACGCCATTGTTGCGAAACTGCAAGGTGACAGTACAGCCGAGCTGGAAGGACGCGTGACACTGAACCCACTCTCCCACGTGGACCCGTGGGGGTTCATCGCCCTGGTCTTGGTGGGTTTTGGGTGGGGGAAGCCCGTGCCGTTCAATCCGTACAACCTCAAAGCGCGACGTTGGGGCCCTGCTCTGGTTTCCCTTGCTGGGCCTGCTTCCAACCTGGTGGGGCTCGTACTCTTCGGAGTCATCCTGCGGCTCGTGCTCCAGTTCGGTAGCCTCCCGAACACGAACCTCCTCCTCAACTTCCTCGCGCTCCTGGTGCAGTTCAACATCGTGCTCATGCTCTTCAACCTCCTGCCCGTGCCCCCGCTAGATGGGTCGAAGCTGCTCGCGCTCCTCCCCGAGCGGTACCAGGGCATTGTCGCGTTCTTCAACAAGTACGGGTTCATCATCCTCGTCGGCCTCGTCTTCCTGGGCCAGCCTTTGCTGAGTCGTGTCTTCGGTGCCGTGCAGGATCTCGCCTTCCGCGTCATCGTTCCGTAGCCTGCCGCTTGACGCACCGTGGGCGGCGTGGTACATTCGCTCGTGCAGAATTCCGGTTACCGCCCCTCACGCTGACTCGTTCACGTAGGGCTATACCTCGCCCCTACGGGATTTTCATTACCCACGTACCCGGCACCCTTTTTGGGAGCCCGGTGCGGGACAAACTCAAGTACATGCCAACTGTGAACCAGCTCGTCCGCAAAGGTCGAGCCACCAGCAAGATGAAGTCCAAGACCCCGGCTCTCCAGCCGGTGCTGAACCCGCTCAAGCGGTTCCGCCACAACCTGCCCGAAGGCAGTCCTTTCAAGCGTGGCGTGTGCGTGAAAGTGACCACGACGACCCCGAAGAAGCCGAACTCCGCGCTCCGGAAGATTGCTCGCGTCCGGCTTTCGAACGGCATGGAAGTGACCGCGTACATCCCCGGGATTGGCCACAACCTGCAGGAGCACTCCATTGTTCTCATTCGCGGCGGCCGCGTGAAAGACCTCCCGGGCGTCCGCTACCACATCGTCCGCGGCGTGTACGACACGCAAGGCGTGGCCAACCGCAAGCAAGGCCGCAGCCTGTACGGCGCGAAGAAAGGCTAGTCTATGCGTGGGAAGCAAGCACCAAAGCGAGATATCGCTCCAGACCCGAAGTACGGGAGTGTTGCACTTGGGAAGTTCACCAACTTCGTCATGGAGCGCGGCAAGAAGACGGTGGCGCAGAAAATTGTCTACGCCGCTCTCGACATTGTTCAGGAGAAGACCGGCAAGGCGCCCGCAGAAGGGTTTGACCTGGCCATTCGAAATGTCGCACCTACCGTTGAAGTCAAAGCGAAGCGCGTGGGCGGATCGAACTATCAGGTTCCCATGGAAGTTCGCGGTGATCGCCGGCAGGGTTTGGCCTTCCGCTGGATTCTCGCAGCAGCGCGGAGTAAGAAAGGTCGCCCGATGGCCGAACGCCTGGCCGCTGAGCTCGTTGCGGCAATGAACAACGAAGGCGATGCAGTGAAGAAGAAGCTCGACGTGCACCGCATGGCCGAGGCGAACCGTGCCTTTGCCCACTTCGCGTAAGCAGCGCGAGCTGCACACCCCTGGTCTACCCTCCGTACACTGCGGCGAAACTGCCGCCGTTTCTATACCCCTTGGCATTCCTCACTCCCTATGGCACGTGAATACTCGCTAGAAAACACTCGAAACATTGGCATTATTGCCCACATCGATGCGGGCAAGACTACCGTGTCCGAGCGCATTTTGTTCTACACGGGGAAGAAGCACAAGATTGGTGAAGTGCACGAAGGCGCGGCCGAGATGGACTGGATGGAACAGGAGAAGGAGCGTGGCATCACCATCACTGCAGCCGCCACGACCTGCTTCTGGAATGGCAAGCGCATCAACCTCATCGACACTCCCGGGCACATCGACTTCACCGTGGAAGTCCAGCGAAGTTTGCGGGTGCTCGACGGCGGCGTCGTGGTTTTCGACGGCGTGGCAGGCGTGGAGTCGCAGTCCGAAACCGTGTGGCACCAGGCCGAGAAGTTCGGCGTACCGCGCATTTGCTTCATCAACAAGATGGATCGCATGGGCGCGGATTTCTACTACGACCTCAAGAGCATTCACGAACGCCTCACCACCCGTGCGCACCCGCTGCAGCTCCCCATTGGCGCCGCCGAGACGTTCCAGGGGGTCATCGACCTCTTCACGCGCAAGGCGTACATCTACAACGACGACCTTGGGAAAGATGTCCAGGAGACAGAAATTCCTGCAGACATGAAGGAGAAAGTGGAAGAGTACCGACACGCGCTCATCGAAGCCATCGTGGAGCAAGACGAAGCGCTCCTCAACCAGTACCTCGAGGGCAAGGAGCCGCCCCTCGACGCGCTGAAGGTCACGCTCCGCAAGGCGGTCATCACGAACCAGCTCGTCCCGGTAATGTGCGGGTCGGCGCTCAAAAACAAGGGCGTGCAGCTGTTGCTGGACGCGGTGGTGGACTACCTGCCAAACCCCTTGGAAATTCCGCCTGCGTCCGGCATTGACCCCAAGACGAATGACCCAGTGGTGTGCGCACCGGACGACACGAAGCCATTCGCTGGCCTCGTCTTTAAGATCGCCGCAGACCCGTTCGTCGGGAAGCTGGCATTCTTCCGCATCTACACGGGCACGCTCACCGCAGGATCGTACGTGTACAACACGTCAACTGGCGAGAAGGAGCGCGTGGGCCGAATTGTTCGACTCCACGCCAACCACCGTGAAGAAGTGCAAGAGGTGTACGCGGGGGAGATTGCCGCAATCGTCGGGCTGAAGAACACCTTCACCGGCCACACGATTTGCGACCCAGCGCACCACGTGGTTCTCGAATCTATCACGTTCCCCACCCCGGTCATTGACCTGGCAATCGAGCCGAAGACCAAGGCAGACCAGGAGAAAATGGGCACGGCCATCCAGCGCTTAGCAGAAGAGGACCCCACG
>JBGSPR010000009.1:0-7087 GCA_041738495.1 Patescibacteria group bacterium | reverse complement strand
TTGGCTTGATAGAGAAGGACAGTGGTTCGTGTTGCCCCCCGCTGTCCTTCTTTTCTCTTAGTTGATGAATGTCATCGGTTAGGAGAAAAGAAATCTAAAATACATACACAGTGGAGGAAACATGCGTTCAATGCATTCCTTGTTCGTCGTCGCTATAGTTGCGATGATTTCGGTCGCCGGTTGCGGGAGAGCAAGTCAGCCCGTGAATCAGAGTGAAACGAGAAGTATTATCCTGTTGTTGCAGCAGGCTGAGCTGTCCGAAAATCTTCGCACGGCTTTCAAGAGCGCTGTTGCGAAACAGTCTCCGTACCTCACAGTCGTTAACGACGACTTCCCAATCAGTGGAATTGTGTACGCGGACTCAACGATGAATGCCGGATTCATCAACTTACCGGTGGGCACGGGGGTGAAGTACTGGGAGATCGAGGATAGCACTCATACTTACTTTGGGTACGACCTCAGTTACCAGTTAGTCAGCATTGATAACGGACAAGCCATTGGCTTCCGCATCGATGCTTCGGAAAGCTTCTGGGATTGGGTAGGAGTCGTCTTTTTTACTCTCGTTGGTTTTCTCGTAATTGTTGTAATCGTCGTTGGTGCACGGGAAATAGTCCGAACCTGAGTGATTTCGAAGTTCTTTGGAAGTGACGAGTTGCTTCCCGCGATTCGTCATTCTCCCTTACACGTTGATAATCATCGACGAGTGAGGGAGAAACACATGAACCCTGGAGGAAATATGCTAGCTGTAAAGAAGTGGCAGTTCATACTCGTCATGACCGTGCTTGCTTCATACGCAGGGCAGACATTTTTGCCCGCGACGGTGCAAGCAGAAATGCACAGCATCCTCATCGATGGCGCTGTGCTCGCCTGTTCGTTGCTGACTATACTCCGGGTACTGCTTGGGAAAAGTGTACCCGCGTAGTTTGCAGAGGACGGTTCGCCAAGAACCGTCCTCTATCTCCCTCAATTGTTGAGCTCAACTCGACGGGTGGGGGAGAAAGACACTGAAATATTTTTTAGCCACAGGAGTTAGCGATGAAGGAATTCTGTTTGTTCTGTACAGAGGTTGGTGAGCTTTTTACCAATCTCTTTGACCAAGTACGTTTTTTAGTCACAAGAGTATACCTTGAGCATAAATACTGGCGTTTGCAAGGCAGTGTTGCCAAGCTTGAAAGTAATCGCCAGAGACTTCTGCTGCAGATAGAAGTGCTTCAGCAGCAGCGCCTGGCATCCCCCGAGCGGGCAACATCTATCGATCTGGCGATAGAGAAGTGTCGTGCTTGCGCGTCTATTACTAGTGAGCTGGCACGTATTTCCAGGTTGATGCTCGAGAACAGTCACGCGGCACTCGTGATGAGTCGGACCTCCTAGATCGTTTGGGTTTGTACCTTTGGAAAGTGACGAGTGGCCCTGCTGCTCGTCCTTCTCCCTCAATTGTTGAGCTCAACTCGACGGGTGGGGGAGAAACACATGAACATCAAACACGGAGGTACATATGTCGGTAGCGAAGGTGCTTTTCCAAGTGAATGTTGTATTCCTCACGCTGGGGATCTTGACGGTCGCCACAGTGGCGCTTCTAGAGCCCAGCGTCGCCACACTCGCTTTTCTGTGGCAGCACGGGCATACGCCACTCCTCGCATTCGTGGTCGTGCTGGTTGCGCTGGGTTTGGCTATGCGCTGCACGTGGCAGGAGGCTGTCGGATACCTGATGGCGGCCTTCGTGCTGGTGGGCGGACTCGTCGCGATATTCGGCATACTGGCGACCGCTATGAATGTCGCTTCTGGTGAGCCGAGCGACATCATCCAGAATTGCGGCGTGGTTACTGCGGTTTCCGCGGCAATGCTCGGCATTGCTTGGCTGCATCGGAAGGTATCCGGCCAAAGCTGCATGCCGCAGTTGAAGGCGCTCGTTACCTTCAACTAGAGCGCTGTTCTTTGGAAAGGGTGAGTGACAGTGGATTGTCGCTCACCTCTCTCCCAGAGTCCCGCAGAACGGGATTGCGGGAGGGGCTTGCAACCTAAAACAACGAGTCTATACTCGAGGCGTCTCCTTTGCCCCCGCCCACCGGATACCTTCCTACGATCTCAGGTTTGATGAAATCCACTAGGACTCTCTCCCTGCTGGATGGAAGAAAACCCGGGTATCAGTCGCACGGTATCGGTGGGCTAGGGGAATGGAGATATCGTGAGGGGAACCCCTAGGGGTTCCCCTTCCCGTGCCTCCCCTCCCTTTTCGGTGTCACAGCGTCACCCCTCGGACAAGTCAAGCTTGACCCTCGGGGTTCCTTGTGACGAGGGATGCAATTGAGAGAGGCATGATCGCACGGGATACCGTGCGGTTTTTTGTTACCCACGCGCCCTCTCCCCATCCCTCCCACAACATGGGGGAGGGTGGCCGTCAGACCAGGAGAGGGTGCACTCCCTTGATAAAAGCGTGGTTTTTTCGTATTCTGCATCCACCTATGTGGACGAAACTCTGGCACAAACTCTCCACCACTATTCTTGGTGGAGCAATCGTCATTGGCTTTACGGGAATACTCAGTCGCTTCCTTGGGCTCCTCCGAGATCGGCTACTGGCGAGTGAGTTCGGCGGGGGCGGTGCGCTGGATCCGTACTTTGCCGCATTCAAACTTCCAGATTTCATCTTCAACGTCCTGGTACTTGGCGCGCTGTCCTCATCGTTCATTCCGGTCTTCGTTCAGTACCTGAAGAAGGACGAGCAGGGACTTACACGCGAGAGCGAGGCGTGGCACATTGCGAACTCGGTACTCAACCTCTTGCTCATCGTGCTCATCGGCCTCGGTGGCCTCTTCTTCATTTTCGCCGGGCAACTCGTGCCGCTCATCGCGCCGGGATTCAGCGGCGAGCAGCTGGAGTCTACCATTCACCTCAGCCGCATCATGCTCGTGGCAATTATCTTCTTCGGTGCGAGCAATATTGTGTCGGCTATTCTCAATTCATTCAAGCGGTTCCTCGCATTCGCGCTCGCACCCGTCCTGTACAACGTGGGCATCATCGTTGGCATCGTGGTGTTCGTGCCGCGCTGGGGCATTGCGGGGTTGGCCTACGGCGTGGTCCTCGGCGCGTTCGCCCACCTCGTCATCCAGCTGCCCGGTGTCTTCCGCACAGGTTTTCGCTACCAGCGCATCCTCGACCTCAAGCACGCGGGGGTGCGTAGCATCGGCAAGCTCATGCTGCCTCGAACGTTCGGACTGGCGGTGAACCAAATTGACCAGCTCATCGCCACGATCATTGCCTCAGGTTTGGCGGCGGGGAGCTTGACGCAGTTCAACTTTGCCAACAACCTGCAGAACTTCCCCATCAACGTCTTCGGGGTATCCCTGGCCATTGCGGTCTTCCCAGCGTTCTCCGAGGCGTACGCGGCAAAAGACATGGCTGCCTTCGTCCAGCACTTCTCGCGTACGGTGCGCCGACTGCTCGTCGTCATGATTCCCGCATCTATCCTGCTCCTCGTCCTGCGCGCGCAAGTTGTTCGGGTCGTGGTGGGTGCCCAGGCGTTCGATTGGGACGCTACGTATCAGACCGCGCAGGTGCTGGGGTACTTCACGCTCTCCATTTTCGCTCAAGCGCTCATTCCCATTCTCGCGCGGTCATTCTACGCGCTGCACGATACTGCAACACCGGTGAAAGTGGGCATTGCCGCAGTGGCCGTAGACATTGCCGCTGCGCTGTACCTAGCGCCACGCTACGGGGTCATTGGCCTGGCGCTGGCATTCTCTATCTCCAGCGTTCTCAACATGTTCTTGCTCTACGCCATTTTGCGCAAGCGCATTGGCGACCTCGATGACGAGCGTATTTCCCGGGTGACCTTGAAAATTGTCCTCGCGTCACTCGTCGCTGGCGGCGTGGCGTGGCTCGTCTTGCGATTCGCCGCGCTCGGCGTTGACATGCGCACGTTGGTTGGCATTTTCCTCCAGGGGTTCACGGCAGGGTGCGCGGGTATATTCGCTTTCCTCATTACCGCTTCGCTGTTGCGTGTGGATGAGGTGCGGGTATTCGGCATGTGGTGGTCCCGCGTGGTACTCTTCGTTCGCAATGGGAAGAAAAGTGTATGAGTACGAACATTCGGAACTTCTGCATCATCGCGCACATCGACCACCCGCGCACCAATCTCTCCGCTCGAGCGTCGCTCTGGTGCGGGGCAGGACTCGAAGACCTAACGTACTATTCGGAATGAGTACGAACATTCGGAACTTCTGCATCATCGCGCACATCGATCACGGGAAGTCCACGCTCGCTGATCGCTTCTTAGAGGTTACCGGAACGGTATCCAAGCGAGAGATGCGCAGCCAGGTACTCGACCAGATGGATATCGAGCGGGAGCGCGGGATTACCATCAAGCTCGCACCCGTACGCATGCATTACACGCTCGATGGGCAGGCGTACGTGCTGAACCTCATTGATACGCCGGGTCACGTAGATTTCACCTACGAAGTTTCCCGGTCGCTCGCGGCGGTGGAAGGAGCGGTGCTGCTCGTGGATGCCACGCAGGGTGTGGAGGCGCAAACGCTGGCAAACCTCTACCTTGCCGTGGAACAGAACCTCACCGTCATTCCCGTCATCAATAAAATTGACTTGCCCAACGCGCGCGTTGAGGAGACCGCGCACGAGATCATGAAGGTCCTGGGCTGCGAGCGAAGCGACATCCTCACGGTCTCTGGGAAAACCGGTGCGGGCGTGCCAGAGCTCCTCGCTCGGATTGTGCGCGACGTGCCTCCTCCAACCGGCGACGCTGCTGGGCCGCTGCAAGCGCTCGTCTTCGACTCCACATTCGACGACTACCGTGGAGTGATTAGCTACGTGCGCGTGGTGCACGGAACAATGCAGCGCGGCACGAACGTGCAGTTCATGGCAACCAACGTGCACAACGTCGCCTTAGAAGTCGGCACCTTCCAACCCAAGCTCGTGCCTGCTCCAGCGCTGCAGGCAGGGGACATTGGCTACGTGGTGACTGGCGTGAAGAGCGTTGCCGATGCGCGCGTTGGTGATACGGTGACCGACGTGCAGCGCCGCGCTACTGCCCCGTTGCCAGGCTACCGCAACGTTCGCTCCATGGTGTACGCGAGTTTGTTCACGAAAGAGGGTGACGACTACCCTCTCTTGCGGGAAGGACTTGGGAAGTTGAAGCTCAACGATGCAGCACTCACGTTCGAACCCGAGCACTCGCAAGCGCTCGGCCACGGTTTCCGGTGCGGCTTCTTGGGGCTCCTGCACGTCGACATCGTCCAGGAACGTTTGAAGCGCGAGTACAACCTGGACCTCATCGTTACCGTCCCGTCCGTGGCGTACCGCGTGCACTTGAGCGTTGCTGGGCAGCACGCGCGGCAGCGTCTAGTGAAGCAGCTTGGCTACAGCGCTGCGGATACTGCGGGTGTGGTAACAGTTACTAGCCCGCTCGACCTCCCCGAGCTATCGCACGTAGAACGCATTGAAGAACCGTGGGCGAGCGTGGACATCGTCACGCCAGCCTCGACGATTGGTCCACTCCTTGCTCTCATTGTGGAGAAGCGCGGTGAGCATACGAGCACGGAGTACTTGGATGAATCACGCGTCGTCATTCACGGTCGCGTTCCGCTCACTGGTATTCTGGTGGATTTCTATGATAGATTGAAGAGTGCGTCGAGTGGGTACGCTTCGATGAACTACGAGATCATTGACACGCGTCCTGCAGAAGTTGTCCGACTCGACATCCTGGTTGCTGGTGAGCCGGTTGATGCGCTCGCGAACATGGTGTACCAGGACGAAGCCCAGCGCGCGGGTCGGCAAGTCGTGGAGTACCTCAAGACCATCCTGCCACGGCAGATGTTCGAAGTGAAAATCCAAGCTGCGCTCGGTGCGAAGGTCATTGCCTCGGCAACCCTCCCCGCAATGCGGAAGGACGTGACAGCGAAGCTCTACGGCGGCGACGTCACGCGCAAGCGCAAGTTGCTTGAGAAGCAGAAGAAAGGCAAGCGCCGTATGCGAGCGATGGGCAAGGTTGATATTCCCCAGGAAGCGTTCTTCGCCGTCCTACGTCGGGATCGCCCCTAGGTTCCCACCCCAAAACCGAAGAGTGGGAGGACGGTGAACATCACCATGCTGAGCGTCCCCAGGATGGCTACAATAATCCACAGTGCTCTGGCAACACGTCTCCGTTTCATATGTTCGAGCAGCGCTTGCTAGAAAACGTGAAGGAAGGGGAAGAAGTGGTTGCGCTCGTGCGGCGCACCCCACTCGTTGCATTGGGGGGCATCCTCGTAACGCTTGCCCTGATTATAGCACCATTCTTCTTCCTCTACCCACTCCTCAAGCTTGGCCCCGTGGGAGTGTTCATCGTTGCAGCGAGCCTCCTCGTGGGCGTACTCTTGGGCACGCGCACGCTGTGGGTGCAGAACCTCAATGCGTTCATCCTCACGGAGCAGCGCATTGTGGACGTTGACCAGCGGGGGTTCTTCCACCGTGTGGTTTCGGAAACGACCTACGATAAAGTTCAGGATGTGAGCTACGTGGTGAAGGGTGTTCTGCCTACAGTGCTCCGGTACGGCAGCGTACTCGTGCAAACTGCGGGTGCGAGTGCAAACTTGGAACTGCAGGGCGTGCGCGAGCCGCAGCGCGTGCAGGATCTCATCCTGCGTTTACAGCGCGAGGCAACGTACCGGAATGGTGACGACCAGCTCTCCGCGGAAGACCTCCTGGCCATGATTCAGCGCATCAAAGCTGGCATTGGTGAAGAGCAGTTCCGCCGCCTCGTTGCCAACCGCCCGCGGAAGCAGGTATGACACGCGTCGAACCCCAAGTGCCGGGTGTGCCCGCCCGTCGCTTCCACGTGCCCGTACCTCGCTTCACCTTTCGACGATTCCTCTTCTTCCTCATCCTCGTGGCTGCAGGGTGGCTGTGCGGCCGGGTTGCGCAAACAGGGCTCGTGCGCATTCCTGTATTCACACGCCTGTTCTACAGCGCGCCGGTACCCCGGGAAGCCAGGGTGGCCACGGATTCTGGAAACGTTCAGGAAAAGTTGCGCGAGTTGGCAGGCGGTGGCGTGACCATTACAAACGCGGAGCTCTCTGACCTCGCGCGCGCTGGCGCA
>JBGSPR010000063.1:0-19296 GCA_041738495.1 Patescibacteria group bacterium | reverse complement strand
GGGGTCATTGGTGAGGAGTACTTCTACTACAACGACGTCATTACCGTTGGCCAGCAGAAACTCATCTTACCCGCACACCTAGACGTCATTCGCTTCCATGCCGCAGGAACACCGGTGTACCCGGCGAGCGGGACAAATCCGGGCGACGGGAGCCCGCTGGGCGGTGAGTACGGAGTGAGTGCGTACTACTCGGGCAACGGGTACCTGTTCTCGGGCTGGGCGTGGAGTGCGGAGTACGGGTGGATTCGCTTCAACCCCCTCATTTTCCTGGGCTACGCCTGGCTGGAGACGCTGTTCGGAAACATCTACGTGAACGGCGGTGGGGCAGATGCGGGGAACTTCCAGCTACCCGATGCCCAACGGCTCACCGGTGAGCGCCTCACCTCCTGCGGGCGTGACTTGGACGGTGATGGCGACGGTGATGAGGAGTGCTTCGTGAGTACCTACCGTATCGAAGCAGGCGGTGCACTCCAGCCGCTCGCGCACCCATCGGGTCAGTCGGTGTCGGCCGGGTCGTCTGCGTCTGTGGAATTCCTGGAAAGCCTTACGGCCGGGAGTGGTGCGTGCGGTTTTGATGGGAGTGACGAGTCGTGCAGTCGGTTGCTCGGGCTGAGCTCGTCGGAGGCGATTGCCCTCTTCAACCAGGGGTCGTCTGCGAATAGTTTCGGTTTTCCTTCTGTACAGCCATCAACCGCTACGTACCGCAACGCTCTGGGCAAGCTAGACGTTGGTGGATTGACGAAGGATACCGCTGCACTGTACATCGCGACCGATATTCTCGGTTTAAAGGATTTCCAGCGTTCGGCGAATCGCTTCGGCAACAAACTCTTCCGCATGACGTTAGACAGCAATAGCAACCCGGTGGACTGGACAGTTGGAGAGCTCGCGGGAAACTACGCGTTCAATGATCCGGGTGGGCCGTCGCCCGATCCCGACATTCCACTCGATGCTGTTGAGAACCAAGTTATTCACATTCAGGGTGATCTCACCATCGGGCACGATCCAAACGAGGCGAATGCTGCAGCGTCGACACTGACGAGTTTGAATCGAGGTAGTGGACCGCCGAGCTACGGTACGCTCACGCTCGCGTCTGCTGCCAACTTCCCGCCCACGGTGAGCTCATCGTACCCGGTTTCTGGTACGGTCATCCTGGGTACGGGGAGCGGGAATGAGGAGTACTTCAGCTACACGGGGAAGAGCGGAAACCAGCTGACAGGCGTGCGCTCGATTACCGGTAACCCATACACGTCGGGTGATCACCCAGCTGGAACCACGGTTCGCTGGGTGTGGCGCTTGCCGTACACCGTCGGGCAAACGACCCCACGAAGCGTCACATTTGTGGTGGACGGAGATTTGAAAATTCATTATAATATCATTGTTGCAGATCCAACGCGTGACCTCGATTTGCTAGGAGAAGTGATGCCAAGCTCGATACGCGATGCGGTAACCGCCGCCTTCATTGTTCGGGGAAACGCGAGTATTGCGAAAGAAGTGAACCGAATAACCGGTGCGTTCGTCGTCATTGGGCGAGATTCTGCGAAGGATCCCGACCTGAATGCCGAGGCGCCGTCGAGCGCGTGCTTGGCAGAGGACTACGGGTACGACGGTTGCGGCGGATCCTTTGATACCGGAAATGACGCTGACCCAGCGTTCTGTGGCGGGACAGACAAGAAGTGTAACCCACTCAGCATTGAGGGGTTGCTGTTCGCACGGCGATTCAACTTCACCCGTACTGGCGCTCTCGATACCATCGACCAACCAGCAGAGCAAGTGCTCTTCGACCAGCGCCTCTTCCTCAACCCACCGCCGGGATTGGAAGACGTCACGAAAGCGCTGCCAAACCCCACACGCGAACTGCCCTAATTCACCCCCATGCCCCTCTTCTCTTCCAAGCAAAGCTACCTCGGCGTCGACATTGGCGGTTCTTCCATAAAAGCCGTTGAGCTGCGCTCCGATAACGGTCGCCCAACCCTGGTGACCTACGGTTTTGCCGAGAAGCGAAGCGACTTGTTGAAGAACAGCGTGTCGGCAGAAATGCAGGCCATTGTGGAGGCGCTCCGTCAAATAGTGAAGTCCGCGCGCGTGTCCACGCGTTTGGCCGTAACGTCGCTACCCAGTTTCACTGTTTTCAGCTCCATTATCTCGCTACCGCAGATGTCGCGGAAGGAGCTCATGTCTGCCGTGAAGTGGGAAGCGAAGAAGTTCGTGCCCATGCCGGTGGATGAGATGATTTTGGACTGGGAAGTGCTCAAGGAAGATAGCCTTGCGGCCAAGGTGGCAGGGGCGAACGTGGCGAAGCCCGCTGATGCAAAAACCGAGCCGGCTGCCGGTGCGTCGAAGGACATGAAGGTGCTGCTCACCGCCGCGCCGAAGAATTTAGTGCAACACTACATGGAAATTTTCAAAGCCGCTGACCTACAACTCGTCGCTTTGGAGACCGAAGCATTCGCCCTGGAGCGTTCGCTCATTGGCCACGACAAAGCGCCCATCATGATCGTCGACATCGGCGCCGTGGCCACCGACATCGTGGTGTTCAGCGAGGGCATCCCCATGCTCACTCGTTCCATTGATGTTGGCGGCGATACAATTACCAAGACGATTGCCAGTACGCTGCGCGTGAGCAACGAGCGCGCAGAGCAGTTCAAGCGGGACTTCTTCATTTCCACGCAGGGCACGTCGGAGAGCAATATTCCGAAAGCCATTGAGTTCGTGGTGAACTCCATTACCAACGAAATTCGCTACGTGCTGAACCTCTACCAGAATCAAGGAACGCACCGGAACATTGATAAGATCATCCTCAGTGGTGGTTCAGCGTTCCTCACGAATCTCCCAGAGTACTTCACGAAGCTGCTGAACATCCGTACCTACATTGGTGATCCGTGGGCTCGCGTCTCGTACCCCGTTGAGCTCAAACCCGTGTGGAACGAAATTGGACCACGCTTCGCCGTTGCCGTTGGCCTGGGTCTTCGCCAGCTGAGCACCTAACGCACACATGGAATACTCCATCAACCTCTTACCGGAGAAGGACAAGCAGCTCAAGCGTGATGGCAAGCCAGCACAGCCGGAGACGCTCGTGGAGATGACCAAACCGGAAGATCGGGTCTTCCAGGAGCGCGTGGTGCGCGTCGGCGGTGTCATGGAGTTCTTCAAGCGCGTGTTCAAGCGAGCGCCAAAGCTACCGAAGCAAGCAGCACCCGCAAAACCTCCGTCCGTACCGCCACTGCCGTCCGCGCCGACACCACCTCCCGCAAAGGTGACGCGGCTAGAAACCATGGCAGATCGGCTACCGACCGCACGCCCAGAGGCGGAGAAGCACACTGCGAGTGTATTCGCCCGGCTCTTCGGGTCTCGTGGTGTTCCGCCACCGCCACCCCCGGCGCCAGCAATGCCCGCGAAGCCCGAGCGTGTTCCTGCTCCGCCTCCACCTCCGCCACCTGCTCCCTTTGCACCAGCGCCGTCAGGATTGCGGAAGGTGCCACCTCCGCCTGCTCCGCCATCCAGCACTGATGCGGCGCCGCTGCTTGGTCAAGGTTTGAACGTGAACCTGGTGCCCGAAGAGTACCAGCCCGAGGCATCACCACGTGATCGAATCCTCGCTGGCGTCGTGGTTGGCAGCGCCGTGCTCCTCGTTGCGCTCGCGGGCGTCGGACTTTTCCTCTATCAGCGAAGTTTGGAGAACAAGGTGCAGCGCGTGGATGACGAACTCCAGCAGGCAAAGCACGCGGCGCGTGAGTACGAGAGCGTTGATTTGCAAGATGCACTCGTGCTCCGGCAGCGCACGAGTGACGTGCGCATGCTGCTCAGCCAGCACGTGTACTGGGATGCGTTCTTCAAGAAGCTGGAAGCAGTTACCCTTCCGTCCGTTGCGTACGCGAACATGTCGGTAGACATTTCGGGAACGGTAACGCTCAGCGCTACTGCACGATCGTACAACGACGTTGGGGATCAGCTCCTCACCTACCAACGCGCGACGGACTTCATTACGGACGTCACCATTTCCACAGCGACGCTCGCCACGCCAACCACGACGGGCGCAGCGGCAAACGTTCCACCCGGCCAAACCGTGGGCGACCCTGATTCCGTCGTTACCTTTTCGGTTTCCATGCACGTACTGCCAACCATTTTCTACCGCTAGCCATGCGTTTCTCCCTCTCCACTGTCACGCGCTACCTCTCCCGCCACATCTTCATGGTTGGTGTGGTGGTTGCCGTGCTCGTGCTCATCATTGGCACGTACACGGTCGTCGTCCCGCGGTACCGCACGGTGAAAGAGCTTGGTGGCCTGAATTACAACCAGAAGGTTGAGGAGTTACGCGTGCAGCAGGAGTACCTCCAAGAACTGCAGCAGCTCCGTGCAGAGCTACGTACAATCTCGAACGACGACATTGCCCGCCTGGAAGCAGTGTTGCCCAAGGGCAAGGATATTCCTGGCATTTTCCGGCAGATGCAGGCGTTCGCCAGGGAAGCAGGTATGGAACTCCTGTCCGTTTCCGTAGCAGACGGTGCGCCCGTTTCCTCGACCGAGCAGACAGCGACGAGCGGTGGATTGCACACCGCAACCGTATCCGTCGTGCTCGGTGGCCAGCTCAACTACGGGGGGTTGAAGAGTTTCCTCAATGTTGTTTCGCAGCAGGCACCGCTCTTGGAGTTGACTGCAATATCGCACGCCCCATCCAGTGCGGCCACGCCGACGTCGTACAGCTTCTCCTTCCGCAGCTACTACTTGCAACAGTAAGGTATGCTCGTCCAGAAACAAGCACCACAGCGATTGCGAAAACTCCTCATTGGCGGCGGAGCGGCACTCCTGTTGCTCGCGGGCTACGTGTCGTACGTGAATTTCTTCAGCGGCGAAGCACCCGTGGATACTCTGCAAACACCAACGAAGAAGACCGTGCCCAAAGATTTCGGCCAGGACCTTTTCAGCGACAGTCGATTCTACGCACTGGTTCCCAAGGTAGGGACGCAACTCATTACGCAGGCCTCGGCCAGCCGACCCGCTGAGACACTCCTCGCCCCGGTTTCGCTGCAGGGTTTCAACATGCAAACCGGGAACGCCATCCTCCTCACCTGGGAGCGACCCAAGGATGAGAAACAGGCAACCCTCGTGCGCGTGAATCAAGTGCTAGGAGCGGATAACCGGAAGAACCTGGCAACGCTTCCTCCCACTGCTACGACGTTCGTGTACCGGCAACCAGCTCTCGGCCTGCCCACTGCATACGAAGTGGCGTACATCCAGCAGTCGATTGTGCAGGAGTCGCCCTCCACCCCCGCCGTTGCGGGGAGCGTGAGCGGGTTGGTAACGGTGACCCGCGCTGATAACAGTGGCGTAACCTTGCAGTACAGCAAGCCGGGTGACGCGTTCGAGAGCGTGGAAGTGTACCGATCCAGCACTGTTGGGGAGTTGGGTGCGCGCATTGCACGCCTAGGGACAGAGGGGAGCACTTTCGAGGACGTTGAGGGTCGAGGAGGCTTGCACTTCTACACCCTTCGATGGGTGAGCGAGACGGTGAGCGGGGTTCCTGCGACGGTCACCGTAGCAGCAACGGATACTACACCGCCAAATCCGCCAGATGCTGTACGAGTTTCCACCAGCACGACAAATGAAACTACGAGTTTACGCGTCACGTGGGAGCCTTCCTCGTCCGCCGATGTTGTAGAGTACCGGGTGTTCCGATCTTTCCAGGAGCTTACCTTAGGTTCGCAAATATCCTCGAAGATTGTGAAGGACGTTGCACAGCTTGAAGACGTCGCGCCGCAGGCCTCACCCAACGATTGTGCAAAGTCGCTCTGCGTTGACGATGTAGAGGTCCCTGCTGGTAGCACGGCGTACTACACGGTAGTGGCGGTTGACGCTGCGGGTAATCGATCGACGACGCAGGACTTGGCAGTATCGGGTCGGCCCAACCCATTCATCCCACTATGAGCGCCGTAGTGCAACAAGCCCCTCTGCGCGATATCGCTGCAGTTCTCCTTGAGCAGAACGCTATTTCGCAGCAGCAGTTGGAAGCCGCGCAGCGCGAGTCGCGCGCGAAGCGCGTCCCCATCCTCGATGTCCTCGAGCGATTTGGCTACGTCACCGAAGATGCCGTCGCGCACGCGCGCGCGGAAGTCTTCCAGATTCCGTTCATCGACCTGCAAGGTCGGGTCATTTCACCTGACCTGCTGAATATCATCCCGCGCGACCTCGCGCGCAACTACCAGCTCATCGCGTTCGCGAAGGAGGGTGCTGACTTGAGCGTTGCCTTGGCCGACCCCACGAACTTCCGGGCCTTAGAGGCGGTGGAATTCCTTGCTCGGAATCGTAACTTCACCCTCAAGTACCACATTGCTACGGCGTCGGCGATTGCTGGCATCATGAAGCAGTACGCCAGCCTCACCGCCGAAGTGCAGGAGGCGTTGGAAGCGGCGACACCCACGGAGAAACCCTCCACCAGCCCACTGGATGAGATAAGCCTAGCGGACAAGGGGATTGAAGAAGTTATTAAGACTGCGCCGGTGTCGAAGATGGTCGCAGTCATCTTGCGCCACGCTATTGAGGGCAGCGCGTCGGACATCCACATCGAGCCAACGGCCGAAGGCTCGCGCGTCCGGTACCGCGTCGACGGCATCCTGCACACGTCCATCAAACTCCCGCCGTACGTCCACGCTGCTATCGTCGCACGCATAAAAGTTATCTCCAACCTCAAGCTCGACGAGACGCGCTTGCCGCAGGACGGCCGCTTCCACACCGAGGTCGACAGCAAGTCCATTGACCTCCGCGTCTCCACCCTGCCGCTCATGAACAACGAGAAGGTGGTGATGCGCATCCTCGACTCCTCCTCGAAGAAGCTGAACCTCGACGACCTCGGGTTCATCGCGCGTGAGAAAGAGGTGCTGGTGAAGTCACTCGATTCCACGCAGGGGATGGTGCTCAGCACGGGTCCAACCGGATCAGGAAAATCGACAACCCTGTACACGCTGCTCGGCATGATCAACACCGAGGACATCAACATCGTTACCCTGGAGGATCCGGTGGAGTACCACATGGAGGGCGTGAACCAGAGCCAGATCAATCCGGAAGTCGGCCTCACCTTCGCCAACGGGTTGCGGTCTATCCTGCGCCAGGACCCCGACGTGGTCATGGTTGGGGAAATCCGCGATACGGAGACGGCGGAGTTGGCAGTGAACGCCGCGCTCACTGGTCACCTGGTTTTCTCCACGCTCCACACGAATGACGCGTTCGGCGCCATCCCGCGCCTCATCGACATGAAGGTGGAGCCCTTCCTCATTGCCTCGTCACTCTCCACGATCATCGCCCAGCGTCTCGTTCGTCGCATCTGCGACCACTGTAAGGAGCCGCAGGAAATTCCCGACTCGACGAAGCAGGAAGTCATCGCATCGCTGAGCACGGCTCCAACGCAAGCGCTCCCCAAAGGGTTCTCCCTCACCGGGCCCATGAAGTTCATGCACGGTCGGGGGTGCACGCGCTGTGGCAATAGCGGGTACAAGGGTCGCTTGGTAGTTGCCGAAGTCATCGCCGTCACCGACCAGCTCCAGCAGATCATCACCAGCGGGTCGAAGCTCGCAGACATCAAGGCCGAGGCGAAGCGACAGGGCGTGATTACCATGCAGCAGGACGGATTTGTGAAAGCTGCGCTGGGAATGACGACCGTTGAAGAAGTGCTCCGCGCTACGCAAGAGTAATTTCCCCTCACTCCTCACCTATGCCGCAACCCATGAAGAAGAACGGAACCAGTAGAACAGCGGAGAAGAACCGCAAGCGAACTATCCTACTCGTGGAGGACGATACGTTCCTCGCCGGCATGTACGTAACTAAGCTGGAGCTGGAGGGCTTCCGCGTCATCCTCGCGAGCGACGGCGACCAAGCAGTAGCCCTGGCGAAGCGCGAGAAACCGCAGCTCATGCTCCTCGACGTTGTGATTCCTAAGAAGAGCGGCTTCGACGTGCTCCGGGAAGTGAAAGCAGATGAAGACATGAAGTCGATTACCGTCATCCTCCTCACCAACCTCGGCCAGAAGGAAGACGTGCAGAAGGGTTTCAAGCTCGGTGCATCGGACTACCTCATCAAGGCGCACTTCATGCCATCGGAAGTGGTTGCGAAAGTGAAGCGTCTGGTGAGAGAGGCGTAGGGTTTCCCCATCATTGGCGCAGGTACATGCTCACCTCAGAACAACAAGCGGTTTCCCGCATTCTCATCCAAGCCACGCAGTACCGCGCGTCGGATGTTCACTTGCTCGCGGGCAGCCCCCCGGTTTTCCGCGTGGATGGCAAACTCCTCACGCTGGAGCAGGAACCGCCGATGAGCGCTGATTTGCTGCGGTCGTACGTGGAGGCCATCCTCACTCCTGCGCAGCGCGAAGCTCTGGAACGCGACCGTGACTTGCGCACGACGCTCACCCTGGAGGGGAAGCTGCGCTTCCGGCTCGTGGCCAAGTACCAGAAGACCAACCTCTCTCTCGACCTTCGCTACATCCCCGACACCATCCCCACCATTGCAGAGCTCGGGCTGCCACCTGCTGCGGAGCAGTACGCGCAGAGCACCCACGGCCTCGTGCTGCTCGTTGGCCCGTACGGCTCTGGGCGGTCCACGACGATTGCTGCCATGGTGAACACCATCAACCGCAAGCGGGCGGCGCACGTGGTGACTATTGAACGCCCCCTGGAGTTTTTGTACGCCAGTGAGAAGAGCATCATCGAGCAACGCGAAGTTGGGGTGGACGTCCCAACCACAGCTGCGGGTATTGCGGGTGCAGATCGGGAGGACGTGGACGTGCTCGTCATTAGCGAGCTCGACGATGCGCCGAGTATCCAGGCCTGCCTGCGTGCAGTGCACAGCGGCCGCTTGGTTATTGCTTCCATGACGACCGATTCTTCCGTGCAAGCGCTGGAGCTCATGACCGCGGCTTTCCCCAGTGATGAGCAATCGTGGGCTCGCAAGCACTTGGCGGAATCGCTCATTGGCATTCTCAACCAGCGTCTCGTCCCGCGGATGGGTGGTGGCCGCATCCTCGTGAGCGGCGTGCTCACGCCGACGACGGGCTTGCGATCGCTGGTGCGCGACGGGCAGTTCCTGCAGCTGGCGAATGCCGTGCAGACCGCCCGCGAGGAAGGGGCAATCTCCCTGGATCGATCGCTGGCGGAGCTCGTCCGAACGGGGGACATCCAGCTCGCAGACGCTGAGGCAATGGCTGTGGATCCCGTGAACATTCGCTCCATCGCCAATCGGGGCTAGCTGTATGGCTATTTACGACTACCGCGCCAAGAACCCAGTGGGGCAGACCGTGGAAGGCGCCGTTGTTGCGCCCTCGGAATCGGTTGCCTACGATACGCTCCGCGAGAAGCAGCTCACCATTGTGAGCCTGCACGAGCGAGCGAAGAGCGCGAAGTTCTTCAGTGCCAACCTCTTCAACCGGGTAACCGTGAAGGAGCAGGTGATTTTCGCGCGTCAGCTCTCCGTCATGATCTCTGCAAACGTGCCCATCGTTCGGGCGTTGCGCATCCTGGTGCGGCAGACGAAGAACGTGCACTTCAAGATGATCCTCTCCGACATCCTGGACGAAGTGGACGGCGGCGCCAAGCTCTCCGCGGCGATGGCGCGGTACCCGAACGTGTTCAACACCTTCTTCGTCTCTATGATTCGGTCTGGCGAAACCACGGGGAAGTTGGACGACGTGCTCATCTACCTGGCTGACCAGCGGGAGAAGGACTACGGCATCATGAGCCGCGTGCGGGGCGCGTTCATTTACCCAGCGGTCGTGCTCTTCGCCGTCGTCGCCGTTGGTGTGGTCATGGTGGTGTTCGTCCTGCCCAAGCTCTTGGAGATTTTCGAGCAAGGTGGTGCGGAACTTCCCCTCACCACGAAGGCGCTCATTTGGACGAGCGATTTCATGCGCAACCAGTGGTACGTTCTCGTGGGGCTCATCATTGGCCTGGGCGTGGCGTTCTACTACTGGCGGCGATCCCCCAATGGCCGACGGGTGCTGGACATCGTGAAGATCCGCATGCCGGTTGGAGGGAAGATTTTCACCATGATCTACCTCACCCGCCTGGCGCGCTCGCTCTCCACGCTGCTCGCCTCGGGAGTGCCTATTTCCCAAGCGCTGGGCATTACCTCAGAAATTGTTGGAAACCACGTGTACGCCAGCATTCTGGATAAAACCATTCGGGAGGTGGAGGACGGCAACTCCATTACCACAGTTTTCGTCCGGAGCAAGCAGGTGCCGCTCATGCTCTCCCAGATGATGAGCGTCGGCGAGCAGTCTGGGCGCTTGGACCAGGTGCTGCTCAAAGTGGCGCAGTTCTACGAGAACGAGCTGGATGGCCTCGTCCGCAACCTGGTGTCGCTCATCGAGCCAATCATCCTGCTGCTCATGGGTGTTGGCGTGGGCTTCATGGTGTCATCCATTTTGCTGCCAATCTACAACGTGAGCAGCGCCATTACCTAAGGCGCTGGTGCGATTGGCGAAAAACTGCTATACTTCTACTATCTTGTCGTGGCTGCGGATTGTCCTGAACTGCATTCCCGCGTGCTCATCGGGCACGGAGGGGATGGGGAGGATGGGTGGTTCAGTACTGATCACTGATCCCCCAAGAAGACATCCGCCTCGCCGCGTAATGCGAAGGGAGGTGACAGACATGACGAACCGAAAAGGTTTTACCCTCATCGAACTCTTGGTGGTTATTGCCATCATCGGTATCCTGTCTGCCGTTGGCCTCATCGCCCTCAACGGGGCACGTGAGAAGGCCCGCGACAGCCAGCGCAAGAGCGACGCCGGGCAGGTACGCACGGGACTCGCGCTCTACTATGATACGTACCAGAATTTCCCAGCCGCTTACACGCGCATTGAGTTCGATGATCGCTTTCAAGATGTGAACTCCATTGGTATGGGCCTCGTGGGCACGTCCCAGAAGTTCATCTCCAAGCTGCCTAAGATGGCGCAGACATCGGACACGTACTACTACAAGACGTGTGACGTTACTGCTGCAGCTGATCATGATACCTACGTGTTGTACACTAACCTAGAACGGCCAGCGAATACTGGCGCGTGGTGGGTTGTTAGCTACACACAGGGCACAGCTGGAGAAGCGACGAACGATGCGACGAATATTGATCCCAGCACGTGCGATGTAACGTACTTGTAATTTTCAAGTGCAATAGGGCGCCCACCAGGCGCTCTTTTGCTATACTGCAAATATGAAGAAACGTCGATCTGGCTTTACCCTCATAGAGTTGCTCGTCGTCATTGCAGTCATTGGCATCCTCTCGGCCATTGGGCTCATTGCCATGAACGGAGCTCGCGAACGTGCTCGTGACGCGAAGCGCAAGACTGACCTCGGGTCTGTGCGCTCGGCACTAGCCCTCTATTACGATGCCTTTGGGAATTTCCCACCACAAACGTCGGCTTTACCGTTCAATAACACGAGCACCACGGGTAACGTACTCTACGACGCGCTCATTGGTGAGCCCAAGTTCATGGGGCAGTTGCCCGACGCGCCGAGCGCAAATGAGTGGTACTACTACCTTACTTGTGACGATAGTACTGGTCGACCAAACGGGAATTACACCTTGTACGCTCTCCTCGAACGCCCGGTGAACCCTGGGTCATGGTGGGTGCTGAGCTATGGAAAAGGCACGGCCGACGAGGCAGCATTGACTGCCTGTCCGCAACCCTAGGCATGTTTCTCCACCGTGAATCCATATTGCCAGTGTCGCTCGTGGTTGCCTTTTTAGTAGCCACGGTCATTGGTGGTGATTGGTCGCCGTGGGTGGATGCGGTGCTCGGTGTTCTCACCTTGCTCCTCGTAATCTTTTCTCGCCACACCCACCCTTTGGCTGGTGGTTGGCGCTCGCCAACAGTGTGGCTCCTGGCCACCTTCACGCTAGCGGCTATTACTGCAGCATGGTCGCAACAATATTACGCTTCAGCGCGGAGTCTGACGTACCTTTTCATTGGGATCACCACGTTCATTGCTGCTCGGGAAGTCCTCCCTTCGTACGTACCGACTGTGCTCCGTTGGGTATTCGTGGGTGGGGCGGGAAGTGCGGCCTGGGCGTTGGTGAGCCAATTTCGTGAGGGCGCAGACCGCGCCGGCGGGTTGCTGGGCAACGCGAACGCCCTAGGCGCTTTCTTGGCCCTTGTCCTCCCTGTTGGTATCGTGGTGGCTCTAGAAAGTCCCCGTCGTTGGCGTTTCCTCTCTTGGTTGGGGGTGGGCGTTATTGCCGTAGCCCTGCTCCGGACGTACTCGTATACCTCGTGGTTTGGCCTGGTACTCGCCACGCTCATTGGCGCATGCTTTGCTGGCCGACGCGTGGTAAACGTGCGACGCGTAATGTGGAGCCTAGGTGTTCTTCTTGTTCTGCTTGCCGGCGTTGTGGGTTTGCGTTCGTTCCAGCTAAAGAGCTTCCAAGCCGGAGTTCGACTTGATCAAGTCATCTCGGGGGAGCACTTCCGTTCCAGCTTTAGCCAGCGGTGGCACTTTGCGCAGAGCGCTTTTGATATGTTCCTCGATCGTCCAGTTACCGGGGTGGGGCTTGGCGCCTACCAAGTTTCGTATCCGCGGTACGCGCGAACCCTCTTTGAACAACCACGGTACGCTCACAACGCCTACCTAGAGCTTGCTGCCGAGGCGGGTGGTATGGTTGCGCTCGCATTCGTGGGCGCGCTCATTATTCTTGCGATGCGCGTGGTCCAGCGCACGCGGGATCTGAAAACGAATCAGAAGCACATTGCCTGGTTGAGTGTTGCCGTCGGCGGGAGTGCCATCGCAGCCGCGGTGGATTTTGGCTGGCATTTCCCGGCTGTGTGGGTTGCCTTTTTCATTCTGGCTGGGCTGCTTGCTGGCCCAGCAATTGTGACAAACAAACGTTCTGGATTTGCCGTGACAGCAGCACTGCTTGTCATTGCTCTCGTCGTCGTTGTTCGGGGCTTAGGTGTGGCGTATGCGTGGACCTACTTTGAACGCGCAGACCGGGCGTTAGCAAATGGGGAGGCCGAAAGCGCCGTGCAGACATATGAGCGAGGCTTGCGCTACGATCCTGATCCCAAGCGTCGTAATCAGCTCGCCGAGGCTCTGTGGATGAGTGCACCGGGAGACACGACTGTACTCCTGCAGGCTCGTGGGCAACTCCAGCAGGCACTTATTTGGGCTCCCACGAATTACTTCACCTACCGGTTGCTGGGCCGGGTGGAGTATTCCGACCGGAACTTCGAAGAAGCCGAGCAGGCTTTTCAGAAAGCTGTCGCGTACGATAATGCCTTCCACCTAGACATTGCGGGGGAGTATACCAGCTTCCTCATCCAGCAGAAGCGCCTTGCCGACGCGCTAGCCGTTGTTGAGGAAGTGTTGGAAGCGTATCCTGAAGGATCCTGGTCCGCAAATCCCGCCTACACCACTGATATTTTGAACATGCAAACTCTCCGCGACGGAATACAGCGGCAACTGCAAGCTCAGTAGGCGTGCTATACTACGTGCATATGCAAGCGCGCCAGGGTTTTTCCATGATCAGTATGGTGGTTGCGGGGCTGGTGCTCCTCGCCATCCTCTTCGTTGGCGTTCGGTTGATTAGCGCGGAGCGTGCGAAGGCGCGTGACGCCCAGCGCGTGGCGGATATGGCCAGGTTGCAGGTGGGCTTCCTCCTGCTCTACAACCGAACCGCATCGTACGCCGGTGCAGCGCAGAATGGCTGCGGCGCGGTGAACGTACCTGTGCGGACGTGCAACCTCGCTCAGGATTTCCCGTCCATCAGCAGCCTGCGTGACCCGCGTGGTGGCGACTACCTGGTATCGAAGGTGCCGGACGCGACGACCTATGAAGTGCGCTTCACGCTGGAGCACGGCGCCACCGGACTAGCGGCAGGCCTGCACACCCTCACACCCGCAGGCATCCGCTAGTGGTAATGCCGCAGAGTTTTACCATACTCGTCGCCACCCTCCTCGGAGCGTTCGTCGGGAGCTTCCTCAACGTCATCATCCTGCGCGTGCCCAAAGGCCGGCGCGTCGTTGGCGTGCGGAACCGCTCGCAGTGCCCGCGCTGCCGGCACACGCTGCACGCACGTGACCTCGTTCCAGTACTGAGCTTCGTAGCACTCCGCGGGAAGTGCCGTTACTGCCGCGCCCCAATTAGCTGGCAGTACCCGCTGGTGGAACTGCTCACTGCCGCGCTCTTCGGCGCGATCGCCTGGCAGTACGGCGTGACAATGGTGGGCTGGATTGGGGTCATCGGCGCTGCGTGGTTCATCGTGCTTGGCGTCATTGATGGCAAGCACGGCATTGTCCCAGACCGGGTGAGCGTTCCGGCACTGGTGGTCATCGGCATCCTGCAGCTCGCACGCGTTGCGGATTTCGGGAAGGCGAGCCTGTCGACGGACGTCGCTCGTGACGCGCTTGCGTACCTCCTCGCCGCTGGCATTGGTGCAGCGTGGTTTGCCGTGCAGTGGGTGGTCTCGCGCGGGCGCTGGGTGGGCACTGGTGACATTCGGTTGGGCGCGCTCATGGGGCTGTACCTTGGCATGCCGCACACCATCATCGCGCTCTTCCTGGCGTACGTCATTGGCAGTGCGTGGGCAGTGGTGCTCCTCGTGCGCAAGCGCGTGACCCTGAAGAGCGCAATACCCTTCGGCACATTCCTCGCAGCTGCCAGTATTCTCTGCTTCCTTTTTCGTCCGGCCGTGGTATCCTGGTACCAGCGCACTCTCGGCTGGTAGACCGCACTATGCGAGTACGACGCACGCACGCACGACCTGGCTTCACCCTCGTAGAGGTGCTCATTGCCATGGGCGTGTTCACCGTGCTTCTGGGGCTCATCCTCGCCAAGTACGATCGTGGCAGCGACGATAGCTTACTCGTGCGGCAAGCAGCGCTGCTCGTTGCGGACATCCGGCTGGCGCAGGAGCAAACCTCGGCCGGCGCAACGCTGCGCACGTGCACGCTGGACACCGGCACGCTGTGCACCGATGACGCGGCCTGCGGCTTGGGAACGTGCGCGCCCGAGACAACTCCTGCAGGCGGGTACGGCGTGCTCTTCACCTGTCCTTCGCCAGCGTACCCTGCTAGCCAAATCGCCACCAGCGCGCTCGGTGCGACACAGTACGCAACCGTGGGCGATCTGGTTGCCTGCGGTGCAGGCGAGACGTGCTTCCCGCCGGTGTACGGAGATGGCTCGGATTGGGAGACTGGTGCCGCCGATGGGGTGGTGAGCGTGTACGAAGTCGCTAGCCGGTACAAAGGGGATCCACGATTTTCGATTCACGACCTGGATGCGAAGGTAGCTGTCCAGGACGTGCGGCTTACCGAAGCAGAGACTGGGGCAACCACGCGGTGCGCGCTGGGTTCCCCGTGGCGCGGCAAGCTGGAGCCAGTGCACGCCGACCAGGTGCCAGGGGATTACCCGTTCCAAGTCCTCATGCGATTCCTCCCGCCGGGGGGTAGGCGCGTTGTGCTGAACGACAACATCAGCGATACTACAGCTGTCGACGGCGTGCTCGGCACGACCGGCAAAGCGTGGGCACAGGCTGAGGTCATGCTCGGGCTCGTGGATCGACCCACGGACTGCCGCGTGGTACGCATGACGAAAGAAGGCGTCATCTCACAGTACGTCGATGAGAATTGCAGTTTCGTGGACTAGTCTATGCATACCCCACACCATCGCCAGCCACGCGGGTTCACTCTCATTGAGATAAGCCTCACGGTCTTGTTGAGTGGCATCCTCATTGTTCTGGTGACTGCGAACTACCGGCGTGCGAACCAGGACAGTCTCTTGCAGCGCGAGGCATCACTGCTCATGAGCCGGCTGCGGCTGGCGCAGGAGGAGACGGCTTCGGGAAAGACGCAGTTTTTCTGCGAGCACCGAACGGGCACGGCTTGTACTTGTCCGCTGGAAGATGGCATCTGCGCTTACTCGAGTGGCGCCTCTGGCTGCCCAACGTACTGTTGCCCGAAAGCAGGCACACCGTGCGAATCTGCAAGTGCGCTGCCTCTCGGTGGCTTTGGCGTTGTGCTCAGCTGCCCCACGAGGACAGGAAACTATATTGGTGGATTTCCAACTTCTGATTTTCCTTCCATTCTCAACGCAAAAACCTCGTACTACGAGCTCGCAGACCGTCAGAACTGCTTTGGTTCAAAAACGGGGACTAGCGGTTTGTGCTTCCCAACCCAGTACAGCGAAATGGATAGCACAGGATTATTTCCTGCTGATGGCCTTCTCACCCTGCTCTACACAACTTCACCATCGAAAGGTGACACGTTCGTTTCCAAGTACGACCTCGACAAGCAGGTGAGTGTCCTCGACCTGCGCGTTACTTGGGCGAAGAATCCACCCGCCATGGCAAAACCTTGGGTGAGCTGCGGTGAAGATTCACCGTGGGAGGGGAAGAACGTGCCCAACCTCGCCTCGCAAGCGCGAGCGCCCATGGTAGCGAACTACCCAATCCAGGCAGCGATACGCTACGCGCAACCCGATGGTCGGAACGCGTTTGTCACGGATAACGTTGCCCCCTACGCCCCCTTGGATAGTAGCGCATCACCCAGCTTTGATACGACAAATCCGGTAACGTCGATTGAAGTCATGCTCGCGCTCACGAATCGTCCGAACGCCTCTTGCCGGGTGGTGAAGGTGACGTCGAGTAACGTCGTCACCCAGTACATCGATGCAGATTGCAACTTTGCTACGCCGAACTAAATTTCCCCGCGGCTCCGCGCTACTCGAAGCCGTCCTCGCTATTGGCGTGCTGATGGTAGGTGTGGTGGGCACGCTCGTGCTCATCATCACTACCATAAATTTGGGTCGGGCGAACCAAGATCGCATCGTGGCGCAGAACTTGGCGCGGGAAGGTATGGAACTGGCCTACGCGCATCGGAACGCTGGCGCCTTGAGCACTGTGGAATTCCCAAATAGCACCTGGGATTCCTACCTTTTTGCGAGGCTTCTCAAGACCAACGCTCCAAGCGGGACGAGCTACCTCGATAAGTTTGATCTTGGGGAAATTGACGAGGCAGATGGGAACGAGTGTAAATTCCTCGATACGAGCGGGTGTGATGCAGCGACGTACCCCGATCCAGACGTGCAGGCACGCTGTATAGACACGAGCAGCGATGATCACCTGAATAGTGAAGAGGCGATCATTTGCGATCTGGTTACGCTGGTGAACTACATGTTCGTAAACCTTGATTTTTTGCCCCCCGGGTGCGACGACACGAACGATGGCGCCTTACCGTACTGGGATGGTTCTGATACGGCTCACAGCCAGTGTAACTTCAGCGGCGATGACGACATGCGGCCAGATATTGGTGATCTAACGTACATGATTTATGAGCTCTTAAAAAATGCGTTCCAATACCAAGCAGCGTACCCGACTGTGGGTATTACCGAATCTCCGCCGCGAACCACGCTGCAGTACTTCATGAGTCCGTCTTCGACCGATATTACCACTGGCGAGTACCCACTGCAGGAAGCGTGGGATAATACAGTCGCGTCGCGGGTGTACGAGGTGGATGGTACGTTTTCCCAGAACGTCCCACCTCCGGCGGGTGCGATGCCGACGAAATTCTACCGCGTCGTCACTTTTCAGCCAGTATGCCGAGGTCGTGCGTCAAGTTCGGATCCCTACGAGGAGTGGGTAGTGAATCAGAATTCCGCGAATAACTGTCGCGACGACGCGCAAACGAAGAACGGTTGGGTTGGTGCCTTCGAGGCTACGAAGATTGGAATACTGGTCACCAGTGAAGTTCGCTGGCCCACTCCTGATAGCCGAACGCGGGTAACGTACCAGGAGTACTTGTACGACTGGATTAACCTCTAAGCTCATGCGACGCGGCTTTACCCAGCACCACTTCCCCAGGTACTACGTCTATCTCTTACAGAGCGCACGTCAGGAGAGGACGTACATTGGCTCGACGAACTCGTTGCAGCGTCGTCTCGCTGAACACAATGCCGGAAGCATACCGTCTACGAAGAACGGGCGACCCTGGCGCTGCACGTACTCCGAAGCGTATGATAACGAAAGTGATGCACGGCTGCGTGAGCAGCGATTGAAATACCATGGAAACGCCCTTCGTGAACTCAAGGTTCGTAGCGGCCTTGCTTCGAAACAGCCCCGAAGGCGAAGTGGTGCTGGGTTTACCCTCATCGAAGTTGTCATCACCCTGGGCGTGTTTAGCATTGCCTCGCTGATGGCGGTGAACCTCTTCGTCTTCTACGTCCAGCAGCAGCGGCGTACGGTTTCCCAACAAGAGCTGCAGAGTGATGCTCGCGCGCTCATCGAGGAAGTTGCGGACCAGCTGCGTGAAGGCACCTTGGACTACGCGTACTACCAGGCGAATTTCCCCGGAGAAGCAGGACGGGAAAAGCTCTTCAGCGCACTCGATGGCACGGGAAATTCGTGTTTGGTAGTTGTGGATCCGTTGAACCAGCAGGTGCGCTACCGCTTGCAGAACGGCGCAGTGGAGAAGCTCACGGTGGTTTCCGCAGATACTACGCCCTGCGAGACAGCAACCGGGTGGGTGAACGTGACGCCCGCTGACCTCACCGTAGATGCGTTCACCATTGCGGTTGCACCAACCGAGAACCCGTTCGCCGCGCGATCACCCCAATCGTGCACTGCAGACATCCAGTGCCGTTGGGGGACAACCTGCTTCAACCCGGGAACAACAACGTGTCAGTTTGAGAAGAACAGCACGTGTTTCTGCACTCCCCAGAAGTTCAGCTACGCCGAGACAGACGTTGGTGACGCCTACTTTCCCCTCCACCCACGGGTGACTTTCAGCCTGCACGTGAGTCGCCAAGCTGCCCAGCAGACGTTGCAGCAGGTTTTCCAGACCACCATCGCGAGCCGCGTGTTCAAGAATGCCGATAAGCTCAACCGCTATGCCAACTAAGCGCGCGCGGAAAACTCGGCGTGGCATTACCATGATCCTGGCAATTCTCATTGTCTCGGCGGTGGTGGCAATTGGCATAACCGTGAGCACGATCGTGGTCACCCAGGTGCGCATCAACGAGGTAGTCTCCAGCACGCACGAAGGGTACTACGCTGCAGAGTCGGGTTTGGAGCAGGGGTTGCACCGCGTGCAAGCGCTGAAGTCTAGCACGACACTCGCGAACGCCATCGTCGAGCTCCAGGGGCTCGTCCTTCCCGAGCAATCATCTGGTGAACCCGAGATCATTGCTGCGGAGAATCGTGCCTTTTTCGCGAGTGGTGACACCAAACTAGCGAGTTCTGCAGACGAGACAAGCGTGGCGCAGGCCATCGCAGAATTGCAAGAGAACCAGAGCGTGTACGTGGAGATGTACGACGTCGACAATT
>JBGSPR010000054.1:0-3711 GCA_041738495.1 Patescibacteria group bacterium | reverse complement strand
TGCGGTCGCACTGTTCGTCGCGTTTGGCTTCTACCTGCGGGCGTACGAGCGCATTCGCCAGGGTTTTGCCACGTGGACGCGGGAGAACGTGCGGCGTCACCGTGAAGGGCGTGCGTGGTACGCGCGACAGGCGTGGCACATTGCCGGCCTCCTGGGCGTGCAGGCCGTGCTGGTGTGTGGCCTGCTCCTCTCGTTCTCGCGCTCGGCGTGGGTTGGCTTCCTCGCTGGGTGGGTTGCTGTGCTCATCGCACTCCTCGTGCTGCGCTGGCCCCGCGCGTGGCAGCTGTGGGCAAAGTGGACAGCCTTCGCTGGTGTCGTTGCCACCCTTACCATCCTCGCCGTACCGCAGGCGTTCGTTGCTCGCTCTGCGGGTGAGGGACGTTTAGAGCAGCAGTCGTTGAACGTGCGCCAGCAGCAGTTCGACGATGCGTACGACCTGCTCGCACGAGAGCCGCTGCGCGGGGTGGGGTACGGCAACATGGTCGTCGCCATTCGGGATCGACTCGGCACGTTCCGGGAGAGCGTGCACGACTACCAACCCGTGCACAACATCTACCTCCTGAGTTCCGTGGAGCTCGGCATCATCGGTGGCGTTGTGTTCCTCGCCGTCTGCGTGCTCGCCCTGCAGGAAGCAATCCGCCGAGCGTTTTCCGTCCGGCATTGGTCGCGCGTCACCGCGCTCGGCGCGTTCGCCTGCCTCCTGGTCATCGGGCTCTTCGACCACTACCTGTGGACCCTCGCTGTGGGCGTGTCACTCTTCTGGTTCGTCGTCGGTTGGGGGAGCGGGGAGTGAGGGTGTGCTATGCAGCGTCAGTTACGTCTTGACAGCCCATTTTTGGCTGCTACAATGGACTTCACCTGGCATTTAGCACTCACTGGTCGTAAGTGCTAATTCGCCTCTCACACCTCGCAGTTCTAACCACCGTACGTACTGCATATGCAGCTCAAACCCCTGGGCGATAGGATTGTGGTGAAGCCCGCCACGCAGGAAGAAGTGACGAAGTCTGGCATTGTCCTGCCCGACACCGTCGATAAGGAGAAGAAGGAGCAGGGTGAGGTTATCGCCATTGGCTCCGGAGAGAAGATTGCGAAGCTCGGACTGAAGTTGGGCGACGTCGTGCTGTTCGGGAAGTACTCGGGCGACGAAGTGGAAGTTGAAGACACGGAGTACAAGATTCTCAAGGACGAGGACGTCCTCGCCGTTTTGGAAAAGTAATTTACTGAAAGGAATCACACTATGGCAAAGCAAATTCTGTTCGACGAGCACGCCCGCAGCCTCATGAAGAAGGGCGTGGACAAGCTCGCGAATGCGGTGAAGATCACGCTCGGGCCCAAGGGCCGGAACGTTGTTCTGGATAAGGGCTTTGGCTCGCCAACCATTACCAACGACGGCGTGACCATTGCCAAGGAAATTGAGTTGGAAGACAAGTTCGAGAACGTTGGTGCCCAGCTCGTGCAGGAAGTAGCGTCCAAGACGAATGACGTGGCTGGTGACGGTACGACCACAGCGACTCTCCTGGCGCAGCAGATGATTACGGAAGGCTTCCGCGTGCTCGCCGCTGGCGCGAACCCCATGGTCATGCGCCACGGGATTGAGAAAGGCGTGAAAGCCGTCGTGGATGAACTCCACAAGATTTCCAAGCCCGTGAAGAGCACGGAGGAAGTGGCGCAAGTCGCCTCCATTTCTGCTGCTGATCCGGAAGTCGGCAAACTCATCGCCGAGGTCATGGATAAGGTCGGCAAGGACGGCGTAGTTACCGTGGACGAGTCGCAGACCTTCGGCATCGACAAGGAAGTGGTTGAAGGCATGCAGTTCGACCGCGGCTACGTCTCGGCGTACATGATCAACAACGCCGACCGCATGGAAGCCGTGTACCAGGATGCGAGTGTACTCATCACCGACAAGAAGGTCTCCGCGCTCTCCGACATCCTGCCCTTGCTCGAGAAGCTGGCACAGACCGGAAAGAAAGAGCTAGTCATCATCGCCGACGACGTGGAGGGGGAAGCCCTGGCCACCTTCGTGGTGAACAAACTGCGCGGGACGTTCAACGTGCTCGCAGTGAAAGCCCCGGGATTCGGTGACCGACGCAAGGACATGCTGCAAGACATCGCCGTGGTTACCGGCGGCCGCGTGGTGAGCGAGGACATTGGTCTGAAGTTGGAGAACGCTGGCCTGGACGTGCTGGGGAGCGCGCGCAAGGTCATTGCGACCAAGGAGAACACCACCATTGTGGAAGGCCGAGGCGACAAGAAGATGATTGACGAGCGCATTAGCCAGATTAAAGCAGAGCTCAAGAACACCACGAGCGACTTCGACAAGGAGAAGCTCCAGGAGCGCCTTGGAAAACTCGCGGGGGGAGTCGCGGTCATCAAAGTTGGTGCCGCCACGGAGACGGAAATGAAAGAGAAGAAGCACCGCATCGAAGACGCCCTGCACGCCACGCGCGCGGCAGTAGAAGAGGGCATTGTTCCGGGCGGTGGCGTGGCACTCATCCGTGCCAGCCACGTGCTGGAGAGCCTCCACGTCGACGGTGATCAGAAAGTTGGCGTGCAAATTCTCAAGCGCGCGCTGGAAGAGCCAGTACGGCAAATTGCCGAGAACGCAGGGAAAGATGGTTCGGTCATCGCCGAGGAAGTGAAGAAGCTGAAAGGAAGCCACGGCTACAACGCGGCAACCGAAACGTACGAAGACCTGACCGCTGCGGGCATCGTCGACCCCACGAAGGTAACGCGCTCTGCCTTGCAGAATGCCGCATCGATTGCCGCTATGCTCCTCACCACCGAAGCCGTTGTGACGGACATCCCGGAGAAGAAGGATGCAGCAGCTCCCGGCGGCATGCCTGGTATGGGCGGCATGGGCATGGGCGGTGGAATGGACTACTAGCAGCACGTACAGTTTTCCCTAAGAAGACGAGCGCGGGCACGAAGGCCCGCGCTCGTTTCGTTGTCCAGAGACAAACACCCGCTCGGCGGAGAGCGGGTGTGAGGGTTAGTAGGTTTCGATATCTCCCTCTCGAATGAGCGTACTGGCGTTGAGCATTGCCTGCCAGAGTCCAGTGCTGATCGGCAGGTGGTGGTCGCAGACCCGCGCCGCGAGAATTCTAGAGAACAAGCGGGGTGGGCGGAAGGTCGCCGGATCTGCTCGGTTGATGCGAACGTTCTCGGCGTTGCAGAGTGGGCAGCGGTCAACGTAGATGATGTCCGCTTGTCCGCTGTACTTGAGCACCGGGTGGTGCGTCTGCTGCGTGGGTCGGTGGCATGCCGTCGCAACACTGTGCGCGATCTCCATGGAGAACACGCGCATGCGCTGCTGGACTGCGCGAACCCAGTCTGCGTGCGCAGTGGGGTAGAGTTCCTTGGCCTTCGTCACCCACGCTTGGGTTTGGCTGGCCAGGTCAATAGGGTTGCCCAGGGTAGCAAAAGTCGCTCGCTCGGCGAACTCTTCGGCGTGCGCGCGCAGGGCATCCGGCACTCTGCCCTGCTGCATGTGGACGAACGCCTGACCCGTCATGGGTTGCGACTGTGGTTTCCGTTCCAAGCATCCTCCTTGGCGGTAACTATGTTGGGGTGTGTTTCAATTCCGCAGTCTAGCACCCGCCGTTGCGCCGTCAAGGTGGGGGAGGTATACTCGTAGTACGTATGGATCCTGTCACCGAGAAGACCCAGAATACCGGCTTCAACAACCAGCAGTACTTACTGGCGGCTTTGGGG
>JBGSPR010000047.1:0-10709 GCA_041738495.1 Patescibacteria group bacterium | reverse complement strand
AATGTGAGCCAATTTTCGACCATGCCGAAATTGGAAAACGACAAACTCTGGCAAGCTACTCTGGGTGAGCTCGAGCTTCACTTGAGCAAAGCGAACTTCACCACGTGGTTTAAGAACACTTTCATCAGTGCGCTGAATGGTAGCAGTGTTGTCGTTGGCGTCCCGAATGCCTTTACGAAGGCTTGGCTGGAGAGCAAGTACCACGAGCACATCGTGAAAGCAATGAAGCACCTCACGAAGGACGAGGTGAGCGAGGTGAGCTACCGCGTGGAGAGCCAGCAACCCGCGGCGGCAGGCGCGGATGCAGTTCCAGAGGCCGAACCACCCCAACCCGCGGAGCCTACGCTCCCCAAGAACGGGCTCAACCCACGCTACACGTTCGACACCTTCATTGTCGGGAAGGGGAACGAGCTAGCGCAAGCCGCTGCAATGGCGTGCGCCGAGAAACCAGGTGAAGTGTACAACCCGCTCTTCCTCTACGGCGGTGCGGGACTTGGGAAGACTCACCTCATGCAGGCCATTGGTCACGAGCTCCACAAGCGTAACCCAAAAGCGCGCGTGCTCTACGTGAGCAGCGAGCACTTCACGAACGAATTCATCCAGGCAATCTTCAAGGGTTCGATGTCTGCCTTTCGTGACCGGTGGCGAGCGGTCGACGTGCTCCTGGTTGACGACGTGCAGTTCCTCGCCGGCAAAGAAGGGACCCAGGAGGAATTCTTCCACACGTTCAACGCGCTACACCAGCTCAACAAGCAAATCATCCTGTCGTCAGACCGACCACCGAAAGCAATTGCCGCACTCGAGGCGCGTCTCCTGTCCCGCTTTGAGTGGGGGATGATTGCGGACATCCAAGAGCCCGACCTCGAAACGCGCATCGCGATTCTGCGCGTGAAGTGCCGGGAGCGAAAGTGCAACCTCGACGACGCCACCCTCCACTACGTGGCCAATATCATCCAGCACAACGTGCGCGAACTCGAGGGCGCGCTCAACCGCATCGTCGCCGTGCACAACTTGAGTCACTCTGCGCCTACGCTGAGCTCGGTGAAAGAGGTGCTCGCGAGCGTCGTGCAGGCAGCACAGCTGAAGCGCGAGCACGCAGTAACCCCCAAGCAAATTATTGCAACGGTGTGCCAGTACTTCGATGTAAAGGTTTCCGAGGTCATGGGGCAGAGCCGCAAGCAGGAGCTCGTGCGTCCACGGCAACTCATCATGTACCTCATGCGTGAGGAAATTAGTTCCTCATTCCCAACGATTGGTGAGGAGCTCGGTGGGCGAGACCACTCAACCGCTATGCACGCTGTGGAGAAAGTTGCGCGGCAGTACAAAGAAGATCCAAAGCTCCAACAGGATGTGAAGCTCATTCGGCAACGACTATACAACACGTAGTACAACGTGCGCACAACGTGGTGATAATTTGATGGCAACACTGTTCACGAAACGTGCACGCACTCAGGATAACTATCCTCACACACAGCACACACGAATCATCCACATAACTACCCACAAGAATTCCCTTTCGCTGAAGTTGAAAAATCTCTAGTTTACCAAGGGTTGCGTAAGGAAAGACACACTTACCCACCTATCCACACGACGTACTACCTCTTCTCTTTCTCTCTATATACATATATGAAATTCACTTGCACGCAAGAAAATCTCGTTCGGGGGTTAGCGCACGTGAGTCACGTGACGGGAAAGAGCGTGACACTCCCCATCCTCAAGAATGCACTCCTCACTGCTGACGCGGACAGCATCACTTTCTCCGCTACCAACCTCGAACTCGGTGTTACCACTGCAGTTCGAGGCAAGGTGGATGCCCCTGGGTCATTCACAGTAAACGCTCGGGTACTCCTCGACTACGTGAGCCTCCTCCCGGCTGGGAACGTTACCCTCGAGCTCATCGGAGCAGATCTCCAGGTAACGAGCCAGGGGTCGAAAACCACACTCAAGGGTATGCCCGCAGATGATTTTCCGGTTATTCCTAAAGTTACCGATGGCGTGCGCTTCGCACTCCCCACGGGAAAACTGAAGGCGTCGCTCAGCCAGAGTATTTTTGCGGTCGCGGCAGACGACGCTCGTCCAGAGATAAGTGGGGTGCTGTTTCACCTCCACGGGAGCGTGATGACGCTCGCCGCTACCGATAGTTACCGCCTCTCCGAGGTCCACGTTCCCATGACGACCATCAAGGAAGAGCAGCGCGCAATTGTCCCCAGTCGCAGCCTCGCCGAGCTCCTCCGCCTCCTCCCTGAGAACGGCGACGTAGCCTGCACCATTGGGGAGAATCAAGTGGGCGTCGTCGCAGACGGTGTTGAGCTGGTCACCCGGCTCATCGAAGGGCAGTTCCCGGATTACAGCCAGATAATTCCCGCGAGCTTCACGAGCACGCTCACCCTTGAGACGAGCACCTTCGCGAAAATGCTGCGCCAGGTGAGCCTCTTCTGCCGGTCGGGTATCAATGACGTCACCCTCGCGTACGATGAGAGTGGCGCGCGCCTCACCGCAGCGAACGCCCAAGTCGGCGCGAGTGATGTTGCGCTCCCCGCTACGCTGGAGGGGCGCGGTGGCAGTATCGTTTTCAACTGGCGCTTCCTACTCGATGGCCTCTCCGTCGTCGGAACTGACAGCGTTGCGCTACAGCTCAACGACGAGAAGGGGCCGGGGCTCCTCACGCCAATTGACCCACCGAAAGACGCTCCAGCATTCCGCTACCTCATCATGCCCATCCGACAGTAGGTGAGGAAGAGAAAAACCCGGGCGTGGAGCTCGGGTTTTTTGTGGCTAGCGGAGGCGCAGCACCTTCTCGAGCGCGCGCTCGAGCCGGCCCTCTGGCACGATGCTGAAGGATCGGTTTCCAGCAGGGACGAAGACGTCCGACGTACCAGGGTTAATGATGATGATCGCGAGCGGCTGGTTCGCGCACGCGAGTAGGTCGTCGTAGCGCTGGCGCAGGAGCGTGCCGGGCGGAAGGTCGGTGAGGATGACGGGGGTGTTGTCCTGCAGGGCGCACAGGCTCTGCAGCTCCTGCAGGGTCTCCACGCAGCGCGTTACTGAACTGCCGTAGGTGTTGGTGAGCCAGCGCCGGACGCGCTCGCGGAGCGCCGGATTGTAGACGCATCCAATGTGCGTGAGCATGGAACCTCCTGGGTTCGGGAAAGAGCGTGGTGTTCAGCACACCCTACGATGCTCATCATTCCGCGTCAAGAACTAGGGGAGAAGGAGGTTGAAGGTGATGCTCGTCACGCCGGTATTCTCCACCTCGTCGGTCACGGTGACTCCGAGGGTGTGGAAGCCACTCTCAAAACCCGTGAGGTCGAGTGTTGCGGCGAAGTCTGGACCAGTAACAACCTCGGCCAGGACTTTGTCATCAACAGTGTACGTTGCGCGGACAATTGCACGCGGGCCAGATGCTGCGCTACTCACGGGCAGCGCGAGAGAGTTCACCGTTTGGTTGAGGGTTGGCGTGGTTATGCTCACGGTTGGCGCAGCTCCAGGATCTCGCAGGTTGCAGTCACCGAGCTCTGGGGCGGTCGCGGTGTACCCTTTGGTCTTCGCCCATTTCTGAACCGGCTCCTCCCACCGATTGTACTGGGGATCGCTCGCGGGGTTCGTTGGTGCGTCGCCTCGGGGGTCGTCCTTCTTCACGTAGAAGAGGATTTCGTGTACCTCCTTCACCGTCGTCGTCGCAACGTAGGACGCTGGGTACGTCTCCTTGCACGCGTCAGGGATGCGCTTCCCCGTCACGCGATCGACGAGCACGGGGACGTCGGCTGCCAGCGCACCCGTGAGCACTGGTTTCTCGGCATCGTTCGCTGGTGGCTTGGGGAAGCTCTCGCGCTTCGTACCCTTGAGTGCCTCGCGTAAAAACTGGTTCCACGCAGGCGCGGCGACGAACACGCCGTCCGCGCCGCGGGCCATCTTGGAGTTGTCGTTGTTCCCCGCCCACACCCCAGCGACGAGGGAAGGCGTGCCGCCAACCGTCCAGCCATCACGCCAGTCATTCGTGGTTCCCGTCTTTCCGAATACTGTGCGGTCGCTGAGCACGAGCGGTGAGCGTGAGCCGAAGATGTAGCTACGCGATTCGTTGTCTGAGAGCACAGAGAGGACGTTCGCTACGACGTCCTCGTCGAGGGCGTCCGACGTTTGATCCTTGTACTGCTCCAGCACCTTGCCGTTCTTGTCCTCGACGCGGAGCACCGTAGCAACTGCGTGGTGCGTGCCGTTCGCTGCGAGCGTGGCAAAGGCGTTCGTGTGCTCCAGCAGCTTTACCCCACCAGCACCGAGCGCGAGCGCCAGACCGTACTGGTCTGGATTCGTGAGCGTGGTGTACCCGAGCTTCCGTGCCGTTTCAATTGTTTCTGGAATGCCCGCCAGGTAGAGCGTTTTCACCGCGGGGATGTTCAGCGACCCCGCGAGCGCCTTACGCATGGTCACTGGCCCGCGCTCTCCTCCGTCGTAGTTGCTGGGGACGTACGCTGGCGTTCCGCCGAAGTTCGTCTTGAGGTCGAAGATCATGGTGTCTGGCGTGTAGCCCTTGGCGAACGCGGTGGCGTAGATGATAGGCTTGAACGACGACCCAGGGTTGAGGGTGCGGAGCGCGATGTTCACGTTTCCGTCGTACTCCGTGCTGAAGTAGTCGCGGGAGCCAACGAGGGCCACGACTTGGCCAGTCTTCGGGTCTACGGCGGTGAGTCCCATGTTCGTGGCGTTGTAGCGTGACTCGTTCTTCGCCACTGCATCGCGCACCGCCTTCTCCGCAATGCCCTGCATGCGCCAGTCGAGCGTGGTCACCACTTTCAGGCCGCCGCGCTCCAGCACTTGCTCACCGTACCGATCAGCGAGTTGCTCTTTGACCATGAGCACGAAGTGCGGTGCTTTGATCTGCTCGCGTTTTGGCTGGACGCGCTCGAGGATGTCCACGGCCTTCGCTCCGTCGTACTGCTCCTGGGTGAGGTAGCCTTGCTCGCGCATCTGCAGGAGCGCGTACTGCTGGCGCGCGATGAGTTCTTCCGTGTGGTTGCCGTACGGGCTGAAGTACGTTGGTCGTTGTGGAATAGCAGCGAGGAGTGCGCCCTCGGAAATCGTCACGTCCTTCACCGACTTCCCGAAGAAGCTCTGGCTCGCCGCCTCGATGCCGTAGATCGTGCCGCCGTAGGGGATTTCGTTGAAGTAGAGCTGGAGAATTTGGTCCTTGCTAAACTTGCGCTCGAGTTCGTACGCCAGGATGATTTCCTTGAGTTTACGAGAAATTTTTCGCTCCGAGGTGAGGATAGCGTTCTTGATGAACTGCTGGGTAATGGTGGAGCCGCCAGTTGCGCGACCGCGGAGCGTGTCCAGCACGACGCCCCGGATGAGTCCGCGAATGCTCACACCGCCGTGCGTGTAGAAGTTACGGTCTTCCAAAGCGATGGTGGCATTGCGCACGTGGTCGGGAATTTCTTGTAGCTTCACGAGCGATCGCTTGACGTCGCCGTGCACGTCGTACAGGAGCGTTTCCCCATCACGCGCGTAGATTTTCGTACTCACCGCAACCGCGCGCTCGGTAATGCGATCCGGGTCGGGGAGGTCTCGGCTCACCCAGGCGAAGGCTGCAACGACCGTTACAATACCCGCGAGCACGCCGGCGCCCACCACAATACCCACGAGCTTGAGGATGCGCTTGCGCGTCCACGGTTTTCGTAGGGAAGGGCGACGGGTTCCGTCGCCATCTGGCACGGGTCGTCGGACGATGCGGTGGAGGTGGGGAATGGGCATGCGAGGGTCTATTCTAGCGGATGTGCGAGTACGCGCAACCTAGGGTTGCTGGCGCAGGAGTTTGGCGTACTCGCGGAAGATGCGTCGTGCGCCTACCGCTGACCACAGCTGAACCTTGCTCATGCGCTCGCCCACTGCTTGCTGGTCGGTGAAGAGGTGGGGCGTGCCGTGGTCATCGTAGTGCAGCTCGGGTATGGCCTTGAGTTGGCGGAACGCGTCGATCATTGTTCGGCAGAGGTCGAGCGCCGTCGTGCGAATGAGAGAGCGGGAGCTGGCTGCCCACCGCGCGGATCCAGCGCGTTCGAGGTGGCGGACGAGTCCCATGACGGTGAATGCGACCTGCTTCGTCCACACGACTACGCCGTGGTACTCCTGCGAGGTGTACCCCATGCCGTTGTTCGCCGCCACCAGCGTGGGGCCCGAGGCAGTCCAGAAGTACTGCGGGTCGCGGAGTCGCTTGCAGAAGCTCACGAGCTCTGCCTCGGTTCCCTCACCGAGTGCGTACCGGTAGCATTCATCCAGGTGGTTCACCTTGAGTGCTGGGAGCTTGAGTTTGCGAGTAGGCGTGCGCGTGTCCTGCTTGAAGTTGTAGATGGCGAGTGCATACGCGGGGAGCTTGTCTGGATTTACAAATGCGTACAGGCCCGCTTTCCCGGACCAGCGCTGGACGAGTTTCGCAAGATCGGGAATACGTAGCGTGAGCTTGCGCTGGACGAGGGCAATCTCCTTGAGCGCTTCGGGGTAGAGGACCGCGCTCACATCGAATGGTGCGATGTGCGGGTGAATTTTCTTATACGCCCACGTGCTATCGCGCCAGTCACCGACGACGTAGTAGGGTTCATCCGCAACGCGTTTGCTGTGCGGGCGTCGCTTGAAGGCAATGAGGAGTTTACGACGTGCGTGCGAGACGACGTACGTTGCAACCTTGCGGAGCTTCCCCACCGCTTCGTGGTTCGCCCAGAGGTTGGGCGACGCGTAGCGGAGGGCGAGGAGGACGAGGGGTTCGATGTCCACCATCTTCCGGTCGAACAAATCCCGCCCGGCGAGTTGGTGCCGGTAGCGGTACTCGCCGACGACGTCCTCGTGCCACATGCGGCCCGTGCTGTCCACGTTAGCCAAGCACCGGCAGATCATCGCATCGACGATGTCTGAGGGAATGTCGCCCGCGCCAAGGAGAATGCTCTCCAGCCAGTCCCGCGGGAAGACCGTGCCGAAACGGTCGCCGCTCGTCTTGCCCCAGGTGATCAGGTGATCCACTTCGATCTTCGAGCGTTTCCAGAAGCTGCGAACCGTTGGCGCGTCTTTCTTGAAGATGCTCCACTCCACCGCCTCGGCGGGTACCACGGAGCAGTGGTACGTTGCCTCGGGGAGGTCATTCGTGTCCGCAATGATGGTGAAGGGAATTTCTCGCCGGTTCTTCGCTTCGAGCTTGAACCCGCCGAATGGACGACTGATTGCCGTAAGGTTGACGCTCTTGGGAAAGCGGAACGTCGTGCCGTACCAGTGCTCGCCGTACGAGCGACGGAAGACGAGCGCCTTGCCGTCCGCACCCTGGCTGCGGTGGATCCACATGGGTACGGACTCACTCGTCTCGTGACGGCGCAGCTCGAGGAACGTGAGCAGCTCACCCGTCTTATCGTTCACCACTAAACCACGCATGGTACGCATGTCGCCCATGACGGGGTAGTAGAGGTTGAGCGTGCTCTTCAGCCACCGGCCGGTAACCGTGAGTTTGCCGTCCGCGCTTGCTACTACACTATCTATCGCTAAACGGTGCCGCGGTGCGTCGATGAGCGCGCAGTAGAGGTGGTTATTCGGGCCGATGATGCGGAACTGGTCGAGCTGGTCAAAGTCCACGTACCAGCCGCCTTCGATCCACACATTCGGGTCGAGCTGGGGCATGCGTACATGATAGCACTTGCGTATGAACTCCTGTACGAGAAACGAGCGCACCCCCCCCTGTGGGCGTGCTTCGCTGTACATTATTTACCTTCACCCCCTATAGAACTTCGCCGCGTACTCCGGCGCGACGCTATTGATGACCAAGCGTGAGCCGACCTCAACGCCGCCCCAGGTTTGCTGGCGCGGGCAAATGCGGAGGTAGAAGTGCTCGTCCTTCTCGGTGAGCGTCTGGTGGAGGTAGAAGTTGTAGGGGAGGTTCGTCCCGTTCACTTTCTGGAGAATTGATCGGGTAGCCACGGCAAAGGCTCTGCGCTCGGCCAGGCTCAAACGGGTGAGGTTATCGAGGTGCCGCGTGGGGAAGATCCACGCTTCGTACGGGTAGTGCGAGACGTACGGAGCGAAGGCGGTGACGTACTTGTTCGAGAGGATGCGCCGGGGGCCGCGCTTCTCCTTGGTAATGGTGTCGCAGTAGTAGCAGGTACCGTGGTCAATTTTGTACGCGGACGTTAAAACGAGCTTCTCCGCGATGTGCGGCGGGACGAAGCCTGTGGCAAAGATCTGCGAGTGCGCGTGCACCAAGCTAGCACCGGCTTTTCCGCCGTGGTTTTTGAAGATGAGGATGTACTCGATGCGCTTCTTCTTCGCAATCTCACGCGTCCGGTTCTGGTACAGGGCGAGGAGCTTGTCGAGGTGGTGGACGGGAAGTTCGGCGAGCTCTACGTTGTGCTGCGGCGTCTCGATAATGACCTCTTGGTAGCCGTACGCTTTGGGGTTGTCGAGTGTCACGGCCGGGAAGCCATTCTTAATGACCCGGATTGCATCTTTTCCGGATCCCGCGCTCACAACAATTTTTTTCGTGCGCATCGCATCCTGGCAGAACGGACAGGTACCGGGCGCAACGGCTATTGCGTGTTCGGGGATGTCGTGCGGCCGCACGCCACGCTTCGGCGCGACGATGACCGAGCGATCGTGAATGGTGTCGATGCGGAGTTCAGGTTTCTGCAGGGCCATAGGTTACTGTGTGAGACGCGTGAGCAGGCGAGCGTAGTCAGCCACCATGCGATCAACCGAGAAGCGATGTTCAGCTTCTCGGCGACAGACGGCGCGGTTGATGTGCTGGATTTTTTTCACTGCCGCAATCATCTGCGGCACGGTCTTCACAATCGAGCCGGTTTTTCCATCCCGCAGGAGCTCGGGTACAGACCCACGCTTGAAGGCGATGACTGGCGTGCCACATGCAAGTGATTCTGGGATGACCAGGCCAAACGGCTCTTCCCAACCAATGGGGAAGAGCGTGGCGAGCGCGTGCCCAAGGAATGCAGACTTCTGTTTGTGGGTGATTTCCCCCACGTACTGAATCTGCTTGCCGAGCGCGGGTTGTACGTATCGAGTAAAGTAGTCGGCATCCCCAATGGGTCCAGCGATCTTCAGCGGCATGCGGAGCGTTTGAGCAACAGCGATGGACTCCGCAACGCCCTTGTAGTCCCGGATGCGCCCGAGAAATGCCAGGTAGGTTCCTGACGCTGCTTGGTAGCGGAGGCTCTGCGTGTCCACACCGTGGTAGATGGTGGTTATGAACTTCGCACTTTTCGCGAGCTTTCGCTGGTTGTTTGAAATCGAGATGTACTTCTGCTTTGGCGCACTCGCCATGACCTGGCTGTCCGTGTACGTGGGAGGGCTATGGAGCAGGGCAACGGTGGGAAAGTTCACGAGTCCGGCAAAGTGCGCGCTCACCATAGGCACGTGCGAGAGGAGCGCCCGCGCGCCCCAACGCTGCGCGTCTCGGTACGCGTAGCTCGCCTGCATGTACTCGTAGGCCTTGTGGTTGGCCATGCCAATCTTCGGGTCGCGAATGGACGCGCGCTTCGTCACGCTCACCAGTCGCGCCCTCGTCTTCGCGTCACCTGCAGCGTAGAGCGTGACCGGAAAACCACGGCGTACGAGCCCCTCGGTAATTTGCGACACGATGAGTTCCGCGGCGGCGGTTGCGCGTGGCGGGATGGGGTAGAGGTTGGACGCGAGAATGGCGATTTTTGGTTTGGGCACGAGTGTGGGGTTATTGGCTAACAGTAGTAGTGTACGCCAAAATAACCAAAATTCGAAATCCTCATTTGTGATTTCGGCTTTACTTAGTGTTTCGACTTTCGTGCTTCAGATTTTCTCACCAGCTTCTCATACACCTGCTCGTACCCATCCACCATAGCCTCCACCGAGAAGAGTTTTTCCACGCGCGCCCGGCAGGCAGCGCGATCGATGGCGTGCAAGCGTTTCACCGCGCCCACTGCGCCCGCAACGTCACGCACGACGAAACCCGTCTCCCCGTGAGCAACAATTTCTGGTACCGACCCGCGGTGCGTGGCGATGACGGGTGTGCCGCACGCCATTGCTTCGGTCATGAAGAGGCCGAACGGCTCTTCCCACTGGATGAGCGCGAGGAGCCCGACGGCATTCTGGAGGAGCTGAATTTTCGCTGCGTGCCCCACCTCGCCGAGGAATTTTACCTGTTTGCCGTCGATGAGCGGCCGAACTTTTTTCGTGAAGTACGCCTGATCCACCGTGTCGACCTTCGCTGCCATGATGAGCCGCATGTTCGAACGCTTCGCTGCTTGGATGGCCTGCACTGGCCCTTTCTCTGGGCTCATGCGGCCGAGGAAGGCGAGGTACCCGCCCTTCCCCTGACCCATGGGATGGCTGGCCATGCTAATGCCGTTGTACACCGTACGAATGAAATTGAGCTTGGGCAGCGGCGTACGCTGGTTGTTGGAAATCGAGACGAGCGGAATTTCCCGGTACGCGTTGTGCACTTTCGCCGCCTCGGTGGTGTTCAGTCGACCGTGCAGCGTGAGCACGCAGGGTGTTCTCACGAGCCGCGTGTAGGGAAAGAACGTGGAACCAATGTGGAAGTGCATCACGTCAAACTGTTTGGCACGTTCGAACACCCAGCCAAGCTCTAGGGTTTGCCAGTAGTTGGGCACCATGTACCCGCGCGACGCGTAGCGGGATCGCGCGCGTGGGCCGGGGTGGTAGAACGGCACGAGTCGGGCTTTGGTGCGCGAGTC
>JBGSPR010000029.1:0-8794 GCA_041738495.1 Patescibacteria group bacterium | reverse complement strand
GGATGGCAGCCCGGTGCACGCGCACGCGCCGATGGCCACGACCATAGTGGCCAGCTTGCGAATTTCCTTGGCTTTTGCCACGTGAGACGGGGTATTCAGCGCACCCTCGATGAACGCCACGTCCATCTGGTCCATGACGTTGTTGGACTGCAGCACCCGCGCGTGCCGGAAGTCAATGAGTTTCTTCCACTCCTGCCAGCGGTCATTCAGGAGTTCCGTGAAGACCACGGTGCTATCCTCGCAGCAGCTGAAGGTAAACCAGCCGACGCGGAGTTTCTTCTGCGGGGTTGGGACGGGGGAGTTGGACATGCAAATAGTATAGCAGGATGCCCACTGTCATTGCGAGGCTTTCTTCGCTGTCATTGCGAGCCCCGTAGGAGCGGGGCGTGGCAATCTTCCTGATTTCGGTACAGCCTGGCCACGAGAGTAATGGGATTGCCGCGTTCCCTTCGGTCGCTCGCAATGACGTGGTACAGTGGGCTCATGCCCCTCATCGACACGCACTGTCACCTGAATTTCAACGCGTACAAGGATGATCTGGATGCAGTCATCCAGCGGACACTGGCCGCTGGGATGCGCGTAATTAACGTTGGTTCGCAGAACACCACCAGCCAGCGGGCAGTCGAGCTGGCCCAGAAGTACCCTGGGCAGATGTTCGCGGCAGTTGCCCTCCACCCGCTCCACCTGCACGAAGTCGTTGTGGATGAAGTAGAGATTCCGTTCACAACGCGGGAAGAGCGCTTTGACCACAATTACTACAAGCATCTCGCCCAGCAACCAGGCGTGGTGGCAATTGGCGAGTGCGGGCTAGACTACTACCGCGTACCCGATGGCGTGGACGATGCCGCTTTCAAGCAAAAACAGAAAGATGTCTTCCTCCAGCACATCCAGCTGGCGCAGGAGGTGAGCAAGCCGCTCATCCTGCACACGCGAGCAAGCAAAAACCAACCCCAGGTAGCGTACCTGGATTTGCTGGACGTGCTGCAGCACGCGGGGTACAGCCGCGGGGTGGTGCACTGTTACACGGGTGACCTGGATACAGCGCGGAAGTTTTTGGACGCCGGCTTCCTGCTGTCTTTCACCGGCATCATCACCTTCCCGAACGCCAGTGACCTCCTCTCCGTGGTGCAGTACGCGCCGCTCGATCGCATCATGGTGGAGACAGACGCGCCGTACCTCGCGCCGCAGCAGTACCGGGGCAAGCGAAACGAGCCACTGTACGTCCGCCACGTGGCCGAGAAAATTGCCGAGGTGAAGGGCGTGGACTACGTCACTGTTGAGCAGCAAACGACGGCAACTGCAGAATCTTTCTTTCACCTCACTGCGTAGGATATGCCCGTGCTCATCCTCATGTTCGGCATCCCATTCGGCATCATCGCGCTTATTGCATGGTTGATGAGTGGGCGTATTCGAAGAGAGCAGGAGCAGAAGTACGCACCGTTCTACCAGCGCATCGAAACGTATGCACAGAAGAATGGTTTTTCGGCTCACCGCGTTCCGCTCTTCGGCACGAACGCGAGTACCGCAATTCGTCAGTACCTCCCGAACGACTTGCCTGGGTACGGACAGCCGAAATTCACGGTGCCACTCTACAATGACCGTGAGGATCACTACGGGCGGTACCGGTGCGCGTACGTACTCACGAAGGGCGAGGTGCGTATCCTGTGGTTGCCGAAGTACCTACGGAACCCGGAAGAGTACGTCGGCGTCGTGCTCCACCTCGCGCCCATGCCAGTTACCGAACACTGGTTCACGCTCTGGCAGGAAGAGCTCTTTGACTTTGGAAAGGACCACGAGGTGGAATCCTCCCACTTCAACGACGTGTACGCTGTGCATGGCAGCGTGCCTGCGCTCGCTACGGAAATTCTCTCGCCAGAGTTCATGGATGCGCTCCTCCAGCAGCGTCACCTGCGAACGTACCTTCGCCTTCGTGGATCGATGGCAATTGTTGGACAGGAAGCGGCGTTCAGTGAGGATCGGTTGCGTACGATCACGCGCATTGCCGAGGAGGCGCTGCAGCGTTTTACACGAGCACACGTAAGTTACCCAATGCCAAAGAAAGGCCGCACTCGATGAGGAGTGCGGCGTATGCTGATCAGCAATGATCTTAGGTGTGGTGGAGACCACCAATCGGTCCGCGATTCTTGCGGTACGACCCACTTCGGTAGGTGCGGTCGGTGTGGTCCTTCCCACTGCGATTCCCGGTACCATCTTGGTCCGGAATGGTTTGGAATTTAACCGGTTTCCCATCAGGTCCCGTCGGCGGTTTGCTCGTGGGGAACTTGGCCTTGGGGTCGAAAGGGTTAAATCCAGAACTCATACAGAACTCCATTTCCTGCATCCTTCATGGATGCGTTTTGTGTTGTGAGGTTTGCTTGTGAGGCTCCAACGTAGCGCGCTCGTTTGCACGCGTCAACCCACCTTCCCTCGGGGGAGGGCGTGGGGTAGAATACCCGCATGGAAATCGTCGCACTCATCCTCACTGGCCTCGCCCTCCTCGGTATTGGGTTGCTCTACGCACGTCTCGCAAAAGGTGGGGGTGGTGTAGATCCGCAGACGCAGGAAAAGCTCATCCGCATGGAAGAGCGTTTGGCGCAGTTGAACGAAAAGTCATCGGAGCAGACGCGTGTGCTGGATGCCAAGTTGGGCGAGTCCACCAAAGCCCTGCAGCAGCAGTTTGGCCAGTCCACGAAGATTGTTCAGGATGTTACCGAGAAGCTCACGAAGCTGGACGAGACGAACCGGCAAGTACTGAATTTCTCGGACCAGCTTCGCAACCTCCAAGACATCCTGCAGAACCCGAAGCAGCGCGGCATTCTAGGCGAGTACTTCTTAGACAGTCTGCTCAAGAACGTCCTGCCGCCAGGCAGCTACCAGATGCAGTACAAGTTTAAGGATGGGGAAATTGTAGATGCCGTGGTGAAAATCAAAGACCGGCTCGTGCCCATTGACTCCAAGTTCAGCTTGGAGAACTACAATCGCATGGCCGCCACGCACGTGGAGAGCGAGAAGAAGATTCTCGAGAAAGCGTTCGTGAATGACTTGAAGGTTCGCATTCAAGAGACCGCCAAGTACATCCGGCCCAGCGAGAACACCATGGACTTCGCCTTCATGTTCATTCCGTCCGAAGCAATTTACTACGACCTCCTCGTCAATAAAGTTGGTGCGGTCACGGAAGAGACGGAGAACCTCATCCAGCGCGCAGCCAACAAGTACCACGTCATCATTGTTTCGCCTACGTCGTTCCTCGCATATTTGCAAACTGTGCTGGAAGGTTTGCGCGCCATGCAAATTGAAGAGTCGGCCAAAGAGATCCGGAAGAACGTTCTGCAGTTGAATAAACACATCGAAAATTACGAACTCTACTTAGCGAAGCTTGGGAAAAATCTAAGCACCACTGTTGGTGCTTATAACGATGCACATACGCAGTTTCGGTTGGTTGATAAAGATGTACTGAAGATCGCTGACGTTGGGGGGAAGGTTGAACCACTGGAAATAGAAAAGCCGAAAGGGGAATGAAAAAAGACCAAGCCTCCCTATGCTTGGTCTTCAACTGTGTACCGGTGAATGTGTATTTTTCCCTGCAGGTCAATAATCGCAAAGGTCGCTGATCCGTCGGTGACAGGTTTGATGCTCCCCACGTTGACCACGCGGACACCGTGTACGGTGGTGTCTTCGGCAATGTGGGTGTGGCCGACGAAGGCAACTGCAGCACCATGGTGTACGGCAAGTTTTGTAATACCAGTGCGGATGCGCTCTACCGAGTGGTTCCACTTACCACTCTGGCTCTCCAAGTACCGCGTTACGCGTCGGCGTGGACCGTCGAGGCGCTGGAGGTAGGGGAAGATCCAGGATGCGAAGTGGCAGGTGCGCTGGTTGTTCACGCAGAACGAGTCGTACTGGTGACCATGAGTGGCCAGGTACCGGACGCCTGCGTGCTCCCATACGTGCACCATTTCCACTTGGTGCCCCAGGTAGTGCTCGGCGACGTAGATGGAGCGGTAGTCGTGGTTTCCCGGAGTGATAATGTCCACGCCATCTTCCGCTGGCGAGCTCGCGTTGATACCAGCCGCACTCTGGAGAGCGTCGCGTACCTCTGGGTAATTGAGGATGGCGAACTCTTCTCGTTCGCCCAACGTGCGGAGGAATTTCCATTCATCGCGACGGAGTTTTGCAGTCCGCGGGTCATTGAAGAGGTCGCCAACGACCACGTGCTTCTGAAGCCAGAGTTTCTTCATGATCTGCCGAAACGGTTCCGGGTGACTATCGGGCGAACCAAGGTGGATATCAGAGAAGAGGAGGGCGTGTGCACAGAGAAGTGCGCGGCCATCCTGCAGTGTGACGCGGGGGTACAACGTTTCGAGGGGCGGTTTGATGGTAATGTGCATGGGCACTCCTTTTCTCCATTGTTTCTATTTCCAGAAACCCTAGCGCGTGCATGTGGCCATGTCAATTTTGGAATTGCGAAATAGCTTTGCTTTTCTGAGGGCATTTGCTAAAAGCATTTATTTGTGTTACAATACGTTTAGAAAATAAACATGCATACATACCTAAAGAAAAAGTTGCCCTGGTATAGCCAGTGGCACGATATGTGGATCCACGGCCCGTCGCACTGGGTGGTTTTCGCGTGCACGATTGCCGTTATCTCCGCGCTCTTCATGTACGTGGTGCAGAGTAATGGTGGTGCGGGCGTGGTCGCAGAGGTGCGGGCGCAGGTGTCCATTGCTGCTGCCTCGCAAATTGCTACCTGCCGGAGTGCGAGCTGCGTCCTCACCATTCCGCGGTCAAAGCTCTTCATGTCGCCGACGGACAGCAATACCCTGTGGGCAATTTTCGAGAAGAGCTCTGGGAACTTCATGAAGTCCACGGACGGCGGGCAGACGTGGAGCACACCCATTACCATCCGCAGCTACTTGGACTACCACGCGTCGTTGAGTGGTGACAGTCAGGGGAACCTCTACATCACCGACCCCGGGGTGGGCGGCGTGTACTTCCGAAAGGTGAACGCACCCGCCGTGCAGGCTACCGACATGTCTGCCGCGCTCACTCTCACTTCTGCGTTCATTCCTGCTGGGGTGAGCACGCGCTCTAACGTCCTGGCGCAGGACGCGAGTAACATTTGGGTATTCGCACGCACGAGCACCAATGCAACCGGGAACGTCCGCTACTTCCGGTCTACCGATGGCGGCGTGACGTTCTCTCAAGAAGGCTGGGTAGCTGATACGGGGCATGACAACGTGCGCATTGGATCCCTGCTCGTTAACGGCCAGCCAGCTGTCGTCATCTGGTACAGCGATGACTCCTCGAATGTGGGCTGGGGGTACCGGTACTTCATCTGGAATGGTTCAGCATTCGTTGCGAATGCCGATTCAACAATTGTGTGGGGGTCGAAAATCTACCAGCGTCAGTACGCGGCGAGTTTCGTTGATGGTGAGTTCCACGTGGTGTACGACGACAGCCAAGGGCACCTCGTCCACTCGTGGAAGCCCTACAACGGTGGGACGGGTAGCTGGACCCAGCAGAACATCGAGACGCTGCCGTACACCCCGCGTGACTGGCTCCCGTCACTCACCCGGCACGGGAACACGCTGTACCTCTTCTACAACCGGCAGGAATCTTCTACTGCGGGCAACAACAACGTGTACTACCGCACGTGGGATACCACGACGCACACGTGGAGCAGCGCGACACCACTCACGAACGATGGTGCAGAGCACCGCTACCCACAGGGTCCTGCCGTGGTGAATGCGGACGCGACGTACATCCCGGTCATCTGGGTGTCACCGACGAATGCAGTCATGCTCGAGCGGCTCTCCACCACAGCTGTGCCGTGCACCGAATCCTGGTCCTGCACGGCGTGGTCGGCGTGCACCGCGGGCGGTACGCAGACGCGGACGTGCACGGATGCGAACGCTTGCGGCACGACCACTAGCAAACCCGCCGAGAGCCAGAGCTGCACGCCAGTCGACGCCACTCCACCCGCCACAATTACCGACCTCCATGCAACGTAATTTTCCCTCTCTCATCCGCGTGCTCCGTACGCGACCTGCGCACCTTGCGAGCATTGCCGTGCTCATGGCAGGAGCTGTGCTCTTCGTCGCTGTGCAGGTGAATGCTGCTACCAACCTCTCCAGCTGCGGTACGCTGGCGCAAGCAGGTGAGACCTATGTGCTCTCCCAGAACCTCACGGCCGAAGGGACGTGCCTCACGGTCACTGCAGGGAACATCACCATCGATCTCAATGGCCACACCATAACCTACGGGACGGGGGGCGCGAACGACGTGTACGGCGTGCGCACGGGGTGGTCGCACAGCAACATCCGCGTGACGAACGGCACCATTCGGCAATCGCAGAGCGCTGGGTCGTTCGCGCACGCGGTGTACGCGAGTTCAGGGACGAACGACCAGTTCGACAACCTCACCATAGAGGTGTACACGGATTCGAGCGCGGGCATCGTCACCCTCTGGGGCGCTGGTCACCACGTGCACCACAACACCATCACCAGTCAGGTGCAGACCATCCAGAATCGTCACCAGAACCAGGGGTACAGCATTCAGCTGTGGAACGGCGGTACCTTCAACGTGCACGACAACACCCTCATTGGCGGTCCGCAGGGCGGGATCTTCGTCTACCACGCGAACGGATCGCGCGTGTACAGCAATGACATTAGCCACGGCGGGGGAAGCATTGGGTACAGTAATAACTTCTGCATCGGTGCCTCGGGTGATAGCGTGGAAGTGTTCAGCAATACCTGCCACCCGGTGCAGGGGCGCGGCATCCACCTGTCGGGCAACGGGTCGAAAGCGTATAGCAACACCATCAACGTGGTCGAGCTCGCGAACAACACCGAGTACGGTGGGTGCCAGGCCGGCGGGACGTACGGGGTGCAAATTGAAACACCAGCTGCGAACTTAGAAGTGTACGGCAATACCGTCATTGCCCGTGCCGATGCGTGTGCTGCCCAGGCGTTCCGCGCGAGCGGGATTGCGAGCGGGAGCAACTGCCGCGTGTATGGCAACTCGTTCACTGCGCAGCGCGTGGGTGCCGGAACCGGCGTGGCAAACGCCGTGTCCCTCGCTGGGGTGGGCGGAGGTCTCACCATCGAAAGCAACACGCTCTCCGGTGATTCTGCAAACTTCCAAGTAGATTGGGATGGGGCGAGCGATGTCTTGTTGCAAGGGAATACCATAGCGAAGGGGAGTAACCCATCGACGCAGTACGCAACTATAAACTTCGGGAACGGCGGCACGCACCCATCTCTCGGGATTGTACTACGCAATTCCACGTACCAGAATGGGGCAGACGACAGCAGCTACCGCGTGCGTAGCGCGGCGTACGAGTACACCGTGCAGTGGTCGCTGCAGGTAAGCGCAACAGACGCTGCAGGCACCGGTCTACCTGGCGCGAACGTCTCCTTGGTAAACGTACTGGGGACAAACGCATTTACCGGAACCACGAATGCAGCGGGTATCGTATCCGCCCCCCTGGGGGAGTACCGACGCTACAACGTGAGTGGGGTGAATTACGTGGAGAGCCTGAACCCATACACATTGGTGATTTCTAAGAGTGGGCATGGCACGTCCTTCTCAACAGTTTCCGTAACACAAGTCGGAAGCATGAGCCGCCCACTCACCGGGGACGCGACCTCACCAGCTGCGGTGACAGACTTGCGCGGCGTGTAGAACGCTATGGCGGGACGGTGTACACTGTGGTCATGCTCACCGTGCACCAGCTCACGAAGACGTTCGGGGTATTCACCGCTGTTGATGGTGTGAGCTTTGACGCGCACGGTGGGGAAATTTTTGGCTTGTTGGGCCCGAACGGTGCGGGCAAGACCACAACCATCCGCGTGATCGCAACAATCCTGGCGCCCACGTCCGGAACTGCCCGCGTGCTGGGGCACGATGTGGTTCGCGACCCCGAAGCAGTGCGCCGCAACATTGGCGTGCTCACGGCCGACATTGGCTTGTACGACCGGTTCACCGCGCGGGAGAACTTGCGGTACTTCGGCCAGCTGTACGGCATGGCCGGCCAGGCACTCGAGCAGCGCATCGACGAGCTGGTACACGTGCTCGATATGGAGCGGTTTGCCGACCGCCGGGCGGGTGCGTTCTCTACCGGCATGAAGCAGAAGGTGGCAATTGCGCGTTCCATCGTTCACGACCCACCCGTGGTCATCTTCGACGAGCCAACCGCCGGGCTCGACGTGCTGGCGAGCCAGACCGTCATTGCGTACATGCGGGATGCGCGCGCTAAGGGGAAGCTCGTGGTGCTCTCCACGCACGACATGGCGCACGCGCAGGCGCTCTGCGATCGGGTCGCCATCATCCACCGCAGCAAGCTCATTGCCCTCGAGGCGACCTCGGCCATCCTGCAGCGGACGCGCGCGCAGACATTGGAAGATGCCTTCCTCCGTATTGTTGGTGAGAGTGCGGCCAAGGCTGACGAGCACGCGCGAGAAGAGCAGCACTTGCAGCACGCCGCGAAGAAGCGTCGTTTCCGCTTCCGTCTATGAGCACAATCTTCGTCGTCTTCAAGAAAGAGCTCATCGACAGCATTCGCGATAAGCGGACGCTGTGGACGGCCGTACTCATGCCCATCTTCCTCATGCCCGCCATCCTGGTAGGGAGCTTGAAGTTCCAGGAGTACCAGCTGAAGCAGACCGAAGCGAAGCCCGCGCTCGTGGCTGTCCTGCCCGCCGGTGCAGCGCCTTCCCTCGAGCGCTTCCTTGCAAGCCAACCGAAGTTTGAGGTGAAGGAGGTTGCTGATGTTGCATCGAGCATCGACGATGGG
>JBGSPR010000061.1:0-16763 GCA_041738495.1 Patescibacteria group bacterium | reverse complement strand
CAGCTTCCGGGAACAGCCCACCACTGGTGTGCTCAGTGCCGCACCCGAACGCACGGGCTTCTACTGCCAGAATGAGCTTGGTGCCCCGAATTTCCGCTTCGTTTCCTGCGTCGATGATAGCCAGTGTGGCGGTGCAGCAGGGCAATTCACACTCTGCCAGCCGCTCGTATCCTTTGTTGGGAGCACTGGCCAGAGCTGCACGGCGCAGGATGTTGGTTGCGAGGCGTACACGAACCTCGATGAAGTGGCGCAAGGTGGTGAGGGCAAGGCGCAATTCACGCGGCTGCAGATGTGCGTGCCACCCGACTACACAGGCACCCTAGAGACGTACTACTCGTGGGTGGGCGACAATGAGAGTGGGTACCAGCTGAAGCAGTACCGCTTGGTGCGTAGCAACTTGGGTGCCGCGCCGTGTACGAACCTGCAGAACAACCTGCCGCTCAACTGCGTGGACGACGCCACCAACGTGGTGGACTGCCGTGCAGAATTTGGGCAGAATCCCGACTGCGCTCAGTACTACGACGACGGCGGGACCATCCACTACCGACTCCGCTCTCGCGTCATCCAGCAGTCCAACGATTGCCACCCGTACCGGAATGCGGTGGACGGGCTCACGTACTACGCCGATAGTCAACTCTCCACCACCTGCGCGGAAGCCGCAGTGGGCTGCCGCGAGTACGTGGGCAACACTGGGAGTAACACCCGCACCATTCTCACGAGTAATTTTGAGCTCGGCTCGTACGCACCGTGGACACTAGCAAACGCCGCGAACCCATCGACAGAGAGTGTGAGCTACGGCGGGCACTCCCTGAGTGTCTCGGGACCGCCCGATGCGCAGGCAGACCTCGGCGTGGCGCTGCAGCAGGGTACGTCGTACACTGTGCAATTCTGGGCGAAGGCCGCGGCAGGCACGGTGACGCTCGACGCAGCGCTCCAGGCAACCAGCAGCGTGTCGCTGGGCACCGCGACGCTCACCCCCGAGTGGAACGTGTACACACTCGGACCAGCAACCGTGAACTTCGATGTGACTGGCGCGCAAGCACTCACGGTTTCGGGGAGTGGCAATTTCTACATCGATAACGTCGTCCTTACTGAACTCACCGACAACCTTTACCGTATCAAGGGAAGCCAGACCGCGTGCGGCGGCTTCGAGGGGTGCCAAGCCTATCGTAACCGTAACGGTGAAGTTGCCAACTACCAGTCGTTCACCAAACTCTGCCAAGCCGACCGCGTGGGGTGCGAGCGACTCATCAACACGCGGAACTCGACAACCCCGTTCAGCCGCACGCTGGCCATGCCCAACCTCCGCGGCGACGTCGACGGAAGTGGGAGCATTGACCGGCTGGACCTTGAGTACCTCACCGCGTACATCTTCGCTAGTGGCCCACCGCCGTTCGTCATTGAATCCGGCGATATCAATGGTGACGGCGCCATTAATGTTGGCGACATGACGGCGCTCGGTCAGTTCATTGAGCAAGGCAACGCAAGCGCGCTGAGCTCGAATCCGTACCCGAATGACAGCGCGTTCACTGCCGCTGATGCAATCCAGTACTGGGTGAATGATCCAGCGAAATCCTGCCAAGCTGCAGACAAGGGCTGTCGCGCGCTCGGCAAGCAGACATTGGGCATGGCGAAAGTTGGTGGCGTATTCCAGAAATCACTCCTCAGTACCGATACGGTGTACGTGAAAGATGATCCTGATGCGTACCCGAACATTCTCTGCGGGAAGGACGCACTCTTCTGCGATGCATTCAGCACATCCGATGGTGGTTCTACGTACTTCCGTGACCCGAGTAATCGAACCTGCTCTTACCGCGAGGCGAGTGGTGGTACGGCGGGCGGCTGGTACCTGGGCAATACGAATGAGCTGTGCCCGACGAGTGCGCTGAAAGGCATTCCTCCAGAAGTCCCCTACGCAGGATTCGCCGGCAGCTGCCCCGCTGATCAGAATGGTTGCGGCATGTACTTGGATCCGCTCGGTACAGGAGAGAGTATAACCTCAAACAATGATCTCGAGGTTGGCACGGGTCGCCCAGATGGCTGGACGACTGCGTCGTGCTCGAATGACGCAACGCGTACTTGCACCCAGAATAGCGACTGTGGCGCAGGGAACACGTGCAATCCCGGCACTGGTCTTCTCGAGTACACCGATCACGGTGGTTCGCGCGCGGTTCGCGTGGCAATTACCGGTTCGTCTCGCTTCCGGCAGAGCGTGGTGCTGCAGGCGAACACGTACTACGTCGTGAGCGCCGAGGTGCAGCGCGGGAATCAAGCTGGCGTGCCGAGTACCGGCGACGTGCGCATTGGCGTGGCGAACTGCAAAGATGCGAGCGGGAATGGCGTGGAAGTTCCGTCACCCGACGTGAGTGCGTACACTGACCAGCAGGATGCGCACCTGGACATGCCTGCCGACCAGTTCGACGTGTCGAGCTGGCGTAGGGTGAGCGCACGCTTCTTCTCGGGGAATGCGATTACTTGCCAGGTGTATGTGGGGGAGGCGAGTGGCACCAACGGCCATTGGTTCGATAAGTTGCAGCTCCACACCACCACGAGCTCAGCGATTCTGCGGCAGAGCGTGGATAGCCAGTCCTGCAACGGGCAGGTGGGTGACAAGTTGGGATGCCGACTCTTCAACGACCTCTCGAACACCAGCCTCACCTACGATGCTGACACCAGCCTGGTGGGCGGCAGTCCGACTGATCCGGACAGCACGGGTTCGCCAGCCACGTGTGGGGTGAACGACGAGATGTGCGACAGCAACGTACTCCTCAAAGTTCGCCGAGACCGGCAGTGCAGCCAGTGGATTGCACCGACAACCACGGTGGAGAGCACGAAGACCAACGGCCAGAAAGAGAGCCTCAGCGTTGGCCTAGCTACGTGTGATAGCTTCAGCCCCAGTGGGCAGTGTAACCACTACGTGGACGAGATGCGCTGTACGAATAATCCCAAGCAGGCGTGCGTGACCAGCACAGACTGCGGAGCGGGTGGTACGTGCAAGCTCTTCACCATAACGGGCGATACGCCAGCACCAACGCCCGTGTACAGCCGTGAAGATTTGCGTAACAAAAGTGGCTTCACACTGGCCGGCATGAGCTGGACTGAAGGTACCTTGCAGGGGAAGTACCCTGTCGGTTCTTCGCCTCAGAGTGGGGCTGACGGCGTTGCAGTTTCGGAGGACATTTTGAACGGGTCATTCACTAATCAGACCACCATGGTGGCCACGGGGTGGACGCTCGCGAACGCTACTGGGACGACGGGGACGCTCGTCACTGGGTCTGATGGGACAAAACTCGAGCTCATCATTGAAGAAAAAGTGAGCGTGGGGAGTACGCATGCAACTACGAGGGCAAATGAGCACATCGTAATTACGCCTGCTCCAGCGGGTACTGTACAGCCAGTTGTACGAACAGATGTTGATGCGATTGCAAACCGACTCTCATCAGAGCGTACGTACATGCTCGCCTTCGACGCGCGGTACCTGACGCAACCCGATAGGAATATTCCGGAAGCACAGACTCTGGTGACCGCGGGTATTTCTTCGGAGAGTTCTGTGAGCGTGGATAACGCCTGGCAGGGCGTGGTCAAACCATCGACGGAGTGGCAGCACTTTGTCGTCGGACCCCTTCGTCTCTCCGAAACGGCAACTCGTGAAGAAGGCAATGTCTCCACTCGTACTGGCGGGCACTTCCCGTTCAATCGCGGTACCGGTTTCGTTTTCTTCGCAACCGACGTTGCGAATCGTACGCCCCTAGCAATCGATAATATTTCTCTTCTGCCCACGCTTCACGTGAGTGATGCTGCAGGAGCCACTGCGGCGGGTATTACCGGACAGAGTAGTGGCGAGGCGTACATTTCTCGTTCCTGTCGCGCATACCCAAATGCGTCTGCACTGAGCTGTAGTTACCGCGATGATACAGGCAAGCTCTTCCGTGGCTGGCAGGGGTACTGCCTGGAGACTGATCCGAAGAACCCGAATACCTGTTTGGCCTGGTACCCCATGGATCTGCTTGCAGGTGAGCAGAATCTCTTCGGTGCTGTGCAAGCTGCGGGGTATAGCCAGCGCAACCCCCTCTACATGTGCCTCGAATCGAATGGCCGGGGCGGCATGTCATTTCGAAGGACGGAAGAGCACACCGTGGATGAAGGTAGTTGGTGGCAGTTCAATTTACCAAACTACTCACTCAATGAGGTGGAAGGTATTCGTGTTCGGGTATCAGCTTCCGATGGCGATTGGTACCCTCATAACAACACCTTACTGTTTGCTGACCGTAATGGCGGGCAGTATGGGTGTGATGCGCATAATTGCCCAGCCGGAAGCACGGCGTACACGAATGGCGTCAGCGCTGAACCGTGGTTCGTTGGTGGCTGTGGTGGTCAAGGCGACCGTGGCGATCGAACGTGCAATATGGCGCCGTCATGGGATGGTTATGACTTCGCATTCAGCAGAAGTGGCTGTGACAACATTGACGGAAGCGAGGATAACACGAACCTTTGGGCGTTACGCGTTGACTGGCCTACTGATCCAGACTCCACTGCTGTCACTGGCCGTTTCGGCATGTGCGATGCGTCGGGCGGGTCTGGCCACTATAAAGTTGACATTCACTACATCGTCCGAAGCATGTGCACTTCAATTGTGCAGGTCGTTGGACCTGGCGGACAGAATGCTGCGTGGTCTGGTCGGACCGCGAGTTCTACGCATGTGGTACAAAACTTGCGGTACAAGCAAAGTCAGGATGCGTTGCCATTTGGGAGTGTCATCGCACCTGAGGTGAACCAGGTTGACCCAAGTCAGTGGGATACCCGTAACGATGCTGTAGAACCAGGTGATCAGCCGCTCTACGTAATGAGCGCGACGAGTGATGTACGAGCGAGCACTGCGTACGCGTGCGCGACAGGAGGCAATTGCCGACCCAGAACTTGCAGCGAGAATGGCAATGCGTGTAACACCATTGCGGAGATTACCTCCTGCATTTCGGCAGGTGGGTACTGCATAGAAGTTGGTCCTGCAAAAACTTGCCAATCAGGCACGCGACAAGGACAGGCGTGCACGAGTGATGCTGATTGCGGGACGACCGGCGCTGACCTCTGTGACTACGGGCCCACGTCAGTGCTCGGCGGCGGGCAATTTAGCACGAACCGCCCGGCATCCATCGGTCGTGACTACCTCAAATCGCTCTTCGCAAACGTGTACGGTGCATGGCGCTACAGTAGGACGACGCATAGGTACCAAGATGTCCTCGCAACCGATCCCCTTTTCACCACGTGGACAAATGCGTACAGCGCTATGGCACGCTGCTCAAGACCAACGCAGCATAGTAACCCGGACCCAAATATTTCTTACTGTGGCCTCCTCCCTGAGGTAGTGAAGTTGAGCGTTGGGAACAACAGCGAGGCTGAAGTCGTCATTAATGATGGCGAGCTCATCCAGCTGCGATTCAATACGTACGTCGACGCTGAGCAGCTTCCTCTCGCGAACATTGCCATTGACTGGAATGGCGATGCGGTTGGAGACCAGCTCATTTCTTGGGGCTTCGCGCCGAGGAGTGACCCGGCAGACCCGCACGTCATTTCCCACGTGTACCGTATAGTCGCTGACTTCGCTGGCGATGCTGGCGTCGGGCGGTGCTACGACCCGAACGAAGGGCCGTACGCAAACCTCGCTGCCGTGCAAGGTCACGAGTACTGCGTGGCCACGCCCCGCGTGCAAATCCAGGATAACTGGGAGTGGTGCAGCTACACGGGCACGAATGGTACCCTCGGTCGTTGCCGAGCCACCTTCCCGGTCGCCAGTGTTGACTACTGGACTGCCTACGGTGGTGACATCATCGTTGTTCGGTAACCCATGTACGCACGCCTTCGCACGCTCCTCGGCACGTTCCGCGCCCACCCCGTACGGGGTGCGGTTGCAATATGCGCAATCCTACTCTGCGGCCTGTACGTAGCGGTGCCGCTCCCCGCGTTCGCGCAGTCCGCTAGTAGTGCGGTGGAGAACGCTATCGTGCAAATCCTGGGGCACATCCTGGGCTTCTTCACCTACGTGTTCGGGCAAATTCTGGTGAAGTTCATTGACATCCTCATTACCGTGGCGCAGTTCAACAACTTCATCGACGCGCCGGCAGTGAAGTCGGGGTGGGCGATTACCCGTGACATGGCCAACATGTTCTTCATCATCGGCCTGCTGGTCATGGCCATTGGCACCGTCTTCCGCATCCAGGAGTACCGCTACAACCGGCTACTGCAGAAGTTCATCATCATGGCCGTGCTCATCAACTTCTCCAAGAGCATCGCCGGGTTCTTCATCGACCTCTCCCAAGTGGTCATGCTTACGTTCGTGAACGCGTTCAAGGGCATGGCGGCCGGGAACCTGGCGACGGGTTTTGGCATTGAGAACATCCTCAGCCTCTCCAGCAACGCCTCGGCGGCGGGTGGCGACATTAACTTCCTCTCCGTGGTGGGCGCGCTCTTCGCTGCGGTCATCATGGTCTTCATCGCTACAGTCGTCGTGGGCATCTTCGTGGTCGTCCTGCTCCAGCGCATCATCATGCTGTGGATCTACGTCGTGCTCTCCCCAACCGCCTACATGGTGGCAATTTTGCCGGGCAGTCTGGGTAGCTGGTGGAACAGCTGGTGGCGCGACTTCTCCAGCTACCTCATCAAGGGGCCGGTCATTGCCTTCTTCCTGTGGCTCGCGCTCACCGTCATCTCCCTTTCTAACCAAGCCCTACTCATCCCGGTTACCGAAGTGCGGGATACGTCGAGCCAGCTGGGCGTGACTGGCACGCAAGCGCCCGAGACAGGTTCGGTGGCCGCCTTCGCATCCGAAGCAACAACGGCCGCCTCGATCATCAACTACTTCGTAGCGGTGGGCATGCTCATTGCCGGCTTGCAGCAGGCCATGAAAGTAGGCGGTGCTGCCGGTGCCGTGGCAGGAAAGTGGATGGGCAACTTCAACAAGTGGGGTAGCGCGGCGGCGCGCTCGCCAGTGTCGTTGGGCAAGTACGCGCTCAAGCGGCCAGCGTACGATGCTGCAGGTGCGGTGCTGGGTGGGGCGAGCAAAATTCCCTTGGTGGGCGGTACGTTTGGCAAGTTGAACGCGCGGCTCACGCGGCAGCGCCAGAAGTCGGAGGAGAAGGATACTGGTTGGATTAACTACGCTGATGAAGAAACCAAGAAGCGACTCGCCACTTCCCGCGTGGCACTCACCGAAAACGCACGGCGTGACCAGAAGGCTGCACGTGAGAGCGCGATTAAGAACAACCAGTTCCGCGGGTACTCTGCAGACGAAAAACAGCAGGTGATTCAAAGGTACCGCTCCGACATTGGCCACAACATGCGCTTCGATACTGCCCGCGGTGAGTACTACGAAACTGCAGCCGATGGTCCTGGGCAGAAGGTTCTCCGTGACCATTTGACGAAGAAGAGTCCGATGAGCATGATGCCGGATCTCCGTGCGGCAATAGCGAGTGGTGACGCCGATCTTGCTCGCTACTGGCGTGAGCAAATAGAGAAATCTATCGACAAGATGACACCTGGTGACTTCAATGATGTTGATACGGCTGGGTGGGACGACACGCCGAATGCAGATTTTCGAAACATTGCGTACCCTCGGCTCATTCTCCGGGCGGATAACCCAGATTTTTCCCGCCGCATGCGTTCGGATGTGAATGCATCGAATTTGAATGCAATTAACGGTGCCTACGCAACGTACGCTGGCCTTCCCGCTGGAGCGGTGCTGTTCCGCCGTGGAGCTGTGGGAGGAACAACCGCACAGGATGCACAGCGCCGCGCGACGCGGGCAGATGATCGCATGCGGCAAGTACACGATGTATCTGGTTTGCGGAATTTCGTTGATGGGAAATCAACGAAGTTTGGCATGGGTGCAGATTTACTGAAGCAGTTCAACCTCGAGAACGTTAAAGGTGGCTTCATAAGTGATCCAACAGCGCGTCGAAAAGTTGCGGACATGCTGCACGGTGCGTTGGAGAGCGACGTGCAATCTATTGAAGCAGAGCTTGCAGATTTGGACATTGAAGCACGCGAACTCCAGCAGCCCTCGAAACTCGTAGATGCAAGTGGTCGCCCACTCGCACAGGCAGATGTCACAGGTCGTGCCTCAGAAATTGCTCAGCAAAAAGAAGCACTGCAGCAAGAACTTGATTTGAAGAAGCGTGCGGTTGAAAAATTTGCCGACCCGCAAACAGTGGACAACGTGACGTTCTTCAATCGTGACCAGCACGTATCAATGAAGGATGCGAAGACGTCCATTGCCCACGAAGGCGTGCACGCATCGCTGCAAGATCTGGACCCAGATAAGAAACTTCGGCAAGATTGGATGCGAACGCTCATGAACCCGGAAGAGAGGAAGGCTATGCGTGAGAAGATGGCCGCTGCAACAGGCGAAGAGCACATCACTTTTGACGAAGCATTTGAAGAGTACCTCGCAGAGGGCATGACCAACCAGGGGAAGTACGGATCGAAAGAAGCCGATGCTGTTCAATTGAAACCAGAGATACTCATGGCGCTGCGGCGCGCTGCAGAAGAGAAGGGCGTGCAGTTTAAGTACGCTGGCATGCGCCCCACCACGACACCAGCAGCTGAACCGGTACCAGCGCGCACGCCCACGAAGCGCGAGGAGAAGCTCACCAAGGAGTACGAAGCGAAGCGCAGCCAGGCGAGCACGATTGAAGCTCGGTATAGGGTAGAGCGTGACGAAACAATGGGTGTGTACGATACAGCTGTTGAAGCTGCTCAGCGAGAGACGCAGGAGGCTGAGGACACCCTTAGCAAACTTCCGCAGAGCCAGTACGTTTCTGCGCAGCAGGCGAGCATCCAGAAACTCCAGCAGCAAGCAGCGGACGTGCAAACCGGGCCGCAAGGGAAGGGATTGCCGCAGCGGGAGCGTGACAGACTCTCGAAGCAGTACCAGAGTTCTGCCGCGTCGCAGCAGCAAGCCCTCGATCAATGGGTAACGACTCAGTCCATGCAAGACCCTGCGTACGCTGAAGCGCTCGGAAAGGTGCAGCAGACGCAGGCGGCGTACGACCAGGCAAAGGCCGAGAAAGCTGCATTTGATGCGTTGCCACTGGAAGAGAGGCTCGCTCAGGCGAAGCAGCGGAATCCAAAACTCGAGAAGCTAGAGAGGGATCTACAAGAGAGCCGCGTGAAGAGTGAGCGTGCTGGCGCGAAAGTAGCGGACGAGCGTCGAGCGCAGTTCGTACCACCCCAGCCAGTAGTACCGGAACCTACGCCCACTCCAAAACCTGCGCCTGCTCCTCGGCCTTCTCCACGCCCACGACCAACGATCGCGGTACAAACTCGGGCGACCCAAACCGGCGAACCAGCGATGGGTGTGGGAGCAACCGGTGCTCCGAACCAGGAGAATCCGACAATCGTGCAGAACGTCACCCAGAATATCCAGCAGGTGTTCAACTCCGCCCCGGATGCGGTTCGCGGCCAGCTGGGCGCGATCAATGGTTCGTACATCGACAACGCATTCCGCAATAGCTTCATGTGGAAAGGGTTGCTCAAGCTCGTGAAGGACAACATTTCGGAACTCCAGAAGTCGGAGAAGATGTCTGACCTGGGTCGCGCCGAGCTCACCAAGCGCATTGGCAACCTCGACAAGCACGTGCAGGATGAAAACCTGGAAGGCTTCAAGCAAGAATTCGGCGAACTCAAGAGCATGTTCGGTTCCGGGAGCGCCGAGGAATAACCTATGTCCGACAATCTCCTCATCAAATTCCAAAAACTCCCAGACGCGCAGAAAGCACGCGCATCTGATCCTGCATCCATGCGCACGCTGGATAGCCTGGAGCGGCAGTACGGGGTGAACCTCGCTGAACTCGTCATGCGCGTCATGGTGCAGGATGTGGAACCCGCGAAGCTCGACGAAGTTCTCGCGAGCCAGTACCACGTTGCTCCAGAGAAGGCGAAGGAGCTGGGCAAGCACATGCTCGATGACCTCTTCTTCGCCCACGGCTTGCTCGACGTGCCCGACGTGAAGGACACGCTCGCGAATGTGGCAGCACCACCGCTGGCACCGCAAGCTGGCGCTACGCCGTACCTGGTGCACCCGGACGACGCGAAAGACGTGCAGCCGCACGTCACTGCGCTGCAGTCCGCGCCTGCGCCAGTTGTCGATACCGACCCCACGCACGTCGCCCAGAAACTGGAGAAGATGGAGAACTTGCAGCTCGATGACTTCACGCGGAAGCGTTTCCAGAAGATCATCGAAGCCCGGCTCGTGGATGTTCGTGACCACGTAGAAACCAAAGAGATGCTCATGCGGCCGCAGAAAATTGGCGGCATGGGATTTGATGAGCCGCGGGCAGACCGCGTCGTGCGAGAACTCGACATGACTGTGGAAGAGCTGCACCGACGCCCGAAGCCGGTGGTACCACGACCAGTCCCGCCCAAACCCCAGCCCGCACCAGCACAGTCAAAACCCGTGGTGCCCGCACCAGTTGTGCAGCCACGTCCAGCATTCACCGCACCTGTGAAGCCGATAGGCGTGAAACCCCTTGCCGCACCCGGACCAGGTGCGAAAACAGTGGTCGCTCCACCACCGTGGTTCCGCCCTGCCAACGTACCGCCCGCCCGACCCGCTGCGCCTCCACCACCACCGGTACCGCGTGCCCCAGTTCGACCACGCGTGGTTCCCGCTGCCACACCTTCGTACCGGGACGTCGTCACGGACGTGCGTGCGCCCGTGCAGGTCATGGGTCCTGTTGAGGTGCTGGGCAACTTAACGATCGATGACTTCCGCCGTCTCGGTGGAACTCCCCAAGCGTGCGTGGCGAAGATTGCAGAAGAGGTGGAAGCGCTGGGTCAGGATTCATTCGCGCAGCGCGCGGCAGGCATTTCCGCCTTCCGCCAGTCACCAGTATTCCGGGCGTACCTCACCACCGGGCAGCTCGCCATGGAGCGGAAGGAAGAGATTCAAGAAGTGGCCGAGCTCCTCCGCGCCCAGGGGAAGCCCGCACTCACCCAAGCGGAGTTCGAAGCTATTGGCCAGTTGATGCGCCAATTCCGATACTAAGGTATGATGCAGTTTGTCGTCCCGCAATTCATCGACGTCGAGGATAAAATTCTCGGGCCGTTCACGGTTCGGCAATTCATCCTCATCCTCATTTGGGGTATCATTGGTTTCCTCAACCTGCGCATCCTCAATAACTTCCTGGTCGCCGTGCTCGTCGACATTGGCTGGTCCGCATTCATCTTTCTCTTCGCCTTCATCAAGATTAATGGCCGTCCTTTCCACTTCTTCATCCTCTCGCTCGTCCAAACAACGCGCCAGCCAAAGCTGCGCGTGTGGCACAAGGAAGATACCGAGTTTGAATTTCGCTTCTCCACTGCGAAGAGTAAGCGCCCCGTTGCGCCCATCGCCGTGAAGCAGCCGCTCTCCGCTTCTCGCCTCACCGAGCTCTCCCTGGTTGTCGATACGGGTGGCGCGTACGACGAGTCGGGTGAGTCGGTCATCGATTCAACTAAGCAGTAGCCCATGGCAACGCACAGTACACAACCGAGAGTACCGCACCCCCCATCCACGCAGAAGTTCCTCGATGTGTGGGAGATTAAGGATGACGTGGTGATTCTGCGCAATGGGACCATCCGCGGTATCCTCCTCGTCTCCTCCATGAACTTCGCGCTGAAGTCGGACGAAGAGCAAGCAGCGGTCATCCAGGCGTACACCCAGTTCCTGAACACCCTGGACTTCCCCCTGCAAATTGCCATTCAATCCCGCAAGCTCAACATCGATCCCTACCTAGAGAGCTTGAAGCGTATTGAGAAGACCCAGACGAACGAGCTCCTCAAGATGCAGACGCAGGAGTACATCACCTACGTCCGTGAACTCGTGGAGCTGGCCGATATCATGTCCAAGCACTTCTACGTTGTGGTTCCGTACCAGCCTGGTTCTGGGAAGCGCATGGGGTTCTTCAAGCGCTTGAGCGCAGCGCTCTCACCTACGAACGTCATCCACATCAAGCAGAAGCAGTTTGAGGAAATGCGCTCTGAGCTGTTGAAGCGCGTGGACTTCGTGGTAGACGGGCTCTCGGCGCTGGGTTTGAAAGCTGTGCCCCTGGACACGCAAGGCCTCATCGAGCTCTTCTACAATACCTACAACCCGCAGACCTCGGACATGGAGAAAATTTCGAACGTCGAGCAGCTAAGCATAGAGCGCTAATGGCTATCAACCTCTCCCGCAAACCGAAACTCCAGGCAGCAGACACGCCACCTCCTCAGGCAATGCCGATGACGGAGGAGGAGCGACAGCGTCAGGCTGAACTGGAGCTCCAGCGCAAGCGAGAAATTCTGGAAGCAGAGCGGATTTACCGTCGTGGCGTTGTCTCGGTTCGCGACTTCATTGCACCTGCATCGTACAAGGTCAACCCGCGCGACATTGAAATCGGCGGGAAGCTGGCGCGCACCATGTTCGTGGTCACCTACCCGCGCTACATTGCGGTTGGGTGGTTTGCGCCCATCATCAACCTCAACGTGCCGCTGGACATCAGCATGTTCTTCTACCCCGTGGGGTCGGAAGTCGTGCTGAAGCAGCTGCGCAACAAAGTGGGGCAGCTGGAAGCGCAAATCCTCTCCGATGCCGAGAAAGGCGCCCCGCGCGACCCGATTCGGGAAACGGCGCTGCGCGACATCGAGCAGCTGCGTGACAACCTCACACAGGGGACGGAGAAGTTCTTCCAAGTTGCGCTCTACGTCACGCTGTACGCGAACACCAAGGACGAGCTGGACAAGCTCTCCGACCGCGTGGAGGCCATGTTCGGCCAGAAGCTGGTGTACAGCAAGCGCGTGCTCTACCAAGCAGAGCAGGGTTTCAACTCCACGCTGCCGCTCGGCCAGGATGAAATTCAGGTCGCCTTCAACATGAACTCGTCACCAGCGGCGAGTAGCTTCCCCTTCATTTCGTCTGACGTGTCGTCGGATAACGGCATCCTCTACGGCATCAACCGCCACAATAATTCCCTCATCCTCTTCGACCGGTTCAGCTTGCAGAATGCCAACTTCGTTGTCTTCGCCACCTCTGGTGCTGGGAAGAGCTACGCTGTGAAACTGGAAATCCTCCGCTCGCTCATGGTGGGCACCGACGTCATCGTCATCGACCCGGAGCGTGAGTACAAGTACCTCTCCGATGCGGTGGGCGGCACGTACATCAACATCTCGCTCAACTCCGAATCGAAGATCAACCCCTTCGACTTGCCACGACCCGTGGGCGGCGCAGACAAACCCGCGGACATCATCCGGTCAGCCGTCATTACCCTGAAGAGCCTCTTCCGCCTCATGCTGGGCAGCCTCACCCCAGAGGAAGACTCCATCGTGGACCGCGCGCTCATCGAAACCTACGCGAAGAAGGATATCACCGCGGAGAGTGACCTCACACAAATTGAGCCGCCACTCATGATTGACTTCCAGGAAGTGCTCAGCGGCATGGTTGGCGCGGAAGACCTGGTGGAGCGGTTGAAGAAGTACACCGAGGGTACGTTCGCTGGCCTCTTCAACAGCCCAACGAACATTGAGCTCGGCAACCAGCTCGTTACCTTCTCTGTTCGCGACTTGGAAGATGAGCTCCGGCCAATTGGCATTTCCATCATCGTTTCGTACATCTGGAACGTGGTTCGGTCCAGCCTCCGCAAGCGCATCCTGGTAATTGACGAAGCCTGGTGGCTGATGCAGAACGAAGATTCGGCGAAGTTCATCTACGCGCTGGTCAAGCGCTGCCGCAAGTACTATCTGGGCGTGACCACTATTACCCAGGACGTGAATGACTTCCTGCGCAGCCCGTACGGCCAAGCGATAGTCACGAACTCCGCGCTGCAGCTGCTCATGAAGCAGTCGCCCGCTGGTATCGACATGGTGGCGAAGACGTTCCTGCTCACGCAAGGGGAGAAGTACCTCCTCCTCGAGGCCGCCGTTGGTGAGGGTATCTTCTTCGCGGGCCCTAAGCACGCTGCCATTAAGGTTGTGGCCTCGTACACGGAAGACCAAATTATTACCTCCGATCCTCGGCAGCTGCTGGAAATTGAAGCAGCGAAGAAAGAATTCAATGATGCAAACGTCCCGCAGAAGTAATTACTCTCCCGTATGACCAGAAAACTCCTCCTCATCGTTGGCACCGCAGTTATCCTGGCGCTCATTGCCCTGGGCGTGTGGTTCGTACTGCAGCGACGTACTACCCCGCCTCCAGACACGAATACAAATACCGCAAATGTGCTCCCGAATGTGAATACGGTTGTGCTGAACACCAACGCAGCGGCGAATGAGAATGCCAACACCTCCACGAGCAACCCAGAGCAAGACCAGCGCGCGGCGGTGCAGCAGTTGGCGCGGAGTTTCGCCAGCATCTACGGGAGCTTTTCCACGCAGAACAACTTCGAGAACATTACCGACCTGTACTTCTACATGACACCGGCGCTGAAGGCGCAGCAGGAACAATTCGTGGCTGCAGAGCAGGCGAAGCGAACGGATACGTCGCTGTACCGCGGTACCGCCTCGGAAGCGCGCATCGTTAGCGTGGAGGCGTTCGACCTTTCGGCAGGTACCGCGCAGGTGAAGGTCACCCTGCAGCGCGTAGAATCCTCGGGCGCCACTAGCAACAGCACGGTGTACTACCAAGACCTCACCCTCACGTTCGAGCGGCTGCAAGGCGCGTGGAAGGTTGGTCGCATTGCGTGGGGTGCGAAGCGCGATGCGTAAGAGGCTTTCCTATGGCTCGTACTGCCACCTACAATGAACTGCAGCAGGCGCGGGCGTTCAATGCCGATACCTTTGCCAAGCTCCAGTCGCAGCAGGGCGATCCTGCCCAGTTCATGCGTCAGCAAGCGGCGAGTCTGCAGCCGAGCCTCGACGGGCTGGCACAGCGACAGGTTGGCCTGCCAGAGAACGTTGCCACTGACCCCGGCACGGAGAAGCTGAAGGCCGGGAAGTTCAGCGATCGCCTGGAGGGCCTGAAGTCTGCCGGTCGCCAAGCCATGAAGGCCGCTGCCTCTCCAACGGCAGACGCAAAGGAAATTGCAAACCGGACGTGGCGGCAGCAGTTCGATACGTGGATGTCCAGCCTGGCATCCAGCATCTTGAGCTTAGAGGTGTTCATCGCGCCGTGGGTGTTCTTCGTGCTCTTCATGCTGCGCGTGTTCGCCGGCATCGTGCCCCTCCGGCTGAAGGGCATCCAGATCATTCCGCCGTACACCATGAAGACCCTGCCCGGGATAACCCTGTTCATCATGCACCTGGGCATCTTCCTGCTCATCACCATCGTGCTCTTGCTCATCTTCATGATCATCGCCTTCCTGGTGTGGTTCATGACCCTGGAATTTTGGGACAAAGTTGGGTTCATTGTGGATTTGAGTGAGGGCTCGTTGAAATCATTCTACGATCTCGTCAACGGAATTTTATGATTCAGGTACGAACATCACATACTCGCGTTGTACTTACCTCACTACTCGTGGTGATTGCGTTCTTGCTCATTGCACAACACAACAGTGCACGTGCTGCAATCCAAGATTGCACCCCCGTTCCTCCTGTTTCACTTTCGGACGTAGAGTTAAACTGGATTCGCCTGCAAATTCCCGTGCCTGGCGTAACGACGACGTGCTACGAAAGTTCAAGTGAGAATCCAGGATCCTTTAAGGCCGTGTACTACATTCAGGACGTAGCGAGCTACATTGCCGGTCTCTACAAGTTCATCGCCGGGGCAATTGGCATCATTGCCACCCTCATGGTGTTCTACGCTGGTTTGCGCTGGCTCACTGCCGGCGGCAACCGCAGCCGCGTGCAGGACGCCAAGGAAACACTCTTCTCGGCACTGGCTGCGGTTGTTCTGGCATTTGGTTCGTACCTCTTGCTCTACACCATTAACCCGCGGTTGGTAAATTTGCGTGTGCCAACGCTTACCCCGGTCATTGGCATTTCTCAACAAACCGGCAATACCTGCGTGATGCAAAAAGTATGCTTCAGCGGGACAGCAGTCGGCACCTCCTGCGAGAACGACGCAGATTGTCCTGGCGCTGGGGCAGGAGCGTGCGACTTCATTGTCGACCTTGGCGATGACGCGCAGCAGGGGCAAGCGGTGTGTGGAAAATCGTACGTGTACAAGACCCTACCCGATGGCCAGAGCATTGTTACCGCTACCTCATGCGTTGGATCTTTCTGTGATGGCGAGCAGTTCGGCACAGAGGTATGCGCATCAGAAAAACAATCTAGTCCTACCCCACAGGTAGGCGCTGAATGCATTGCGCCACGCGACCGTTGCAATGCCATTACCGATGATTTCGCAAGCGAATCTGCTTGTCCCGCGATGAGTATCAATGTTCGCGATCCCATCAATGCCCCAGATCAAGTGTTGGGGGCAGGAAAGTGTCGCTGGATGGATGCATCATGGGTTGATTTGAATGAACCTGATGATCGGTGTACGTGGTACCCTGCGCTTTGGTGCGGAGAGGGCTACGAGCGAGTTGGCTGTGGTGAGTGTGTAACGGCCAATGTTTCATGTCCGGATGTTGACGAAATAACTTACGAAGGTGAGTTTGCCGGTATTACCGGGGAAAGTCCGGCGAAGTGTGTATCAACAGAGGGTGAGGCGGTGTACGCTGCGGATCAAACTGGCGATGGTCAGAATTTGAAGGGTATTTGTTGCCACAAGGTTGGTTTGCCGATGACTGCGGAGAACCTGAAATGCGTTTCAAATTCTAATCCGCCGCCAAACTTGTAGTGTATACTACCTCCATGAACCGCCGTATTCTCCTCATCGC
>JBGSPR010000044.1:0-7069 GCA_041738495.1 Patescibacteria group bacterium | reverse complement strand
GGATGTTGTACCGCGTCTTCTCGTGCATGTCCGCGAGCAAGCGGTCTTCCGAACGGCTCACGTCCAGCACCTGCGTGTCCAGTGGCTGGAACGCTGGCGCGCGACGGAACTTCCACTGCACTTCGTACTGCTTGAACATCGACTCGTTGCAGAGCTCGATGGACGGCTCGAGGTGGAGCACCATGACCTGCCGCGCGCGCGCTTCCCGAACAACCGCGTCGAGGAGGAGCTGCAGCACCTCCTGGTACGCAAGCACGGGTAACGTCGCATCCCCGAGGGGCGCGTGGAAGCCGGTGAGCGTGGACTGGCCAAAGCGCCAAGGCTCGTGCAGCACCTGCGCGACACCTACAATCTTTTCGCCGCGCACGGCAGCGAAGCGCAGAACGTCAACGCCGACCTGACGCTGGAACTCTCCCCACGCCCACGTTTGCTGGAACGGCGTGCGGCGTTGCGCCAGCACGAATGCATCCCAGGTCTTCGCGTCTGCCCACAGCTGCACATGCATAGCCTAGCGCTCGCGGAGCACCGCCTTAATACGCTGCGCTGGGTCGACGAGCGAAGCAGGTACTTTCCCCAGCGCTTTCCTCGCCTCTGCTGGCGTGTAGCCGAGCTGCTCGAGGGCGGCGACGACTTCGTCATCTCCACCGCGGAGATCTCCCTGCTCACCAGCCGGTGCGCTGAGCTTCCCGTTGAGCTCGCGAACAATCCGCTCTGCTGTCTTCGCACCAATGCCGGAGACTTTCGTGAGCACGCTCGTCTCTCCGGCGTGTACTGCTCGCGTAATGTCTGCAACAGATGCGCGGGTGAGCACGCCCAGCGCTGATTTGGGCCCCACACCACTGACGGTGAGGAGAAGCTCGAACATCTCCAACTCACCCACCGTTCGGAAACCGTAGAGCTCTTGACCATCTTCGCGCTGGTGGTGGTGCGTGTGCAAGACAACCTGCGCGCCGATATCCAGCGCGGCGAGGGTTTGCGGAGGTGCGAATACGCGGTACCCCACGCCGTGGACATCTACCACTGCGGACTTCAAACTCACGCTGGCTACTATACCTTCCAGGCGAGCAATCATGCGGGTAGTATACCACTTCAAGAAAATGAAAACCGACGCTGCTTGTGTACAACGTCGGTTACTTCGTATGGTTCACCCCATTACGGCGAATCCAACGGTAGAGTGCGAGGAGACCGAGGGGAACGAAGATGCAGTACATAGCAATGTTTGCAACGTCCTTCCCAAAGAGCATGAAGAGTAGGCAGAAGCAGACTACCTGGCACGTACCGCCCAAGCTCAGTGCGACGAAGCCGCGACGACCGAAGCGAGACCAGAGAATGCCGAGTATTGCGCATCCCGCTTTCTGGCATTGCGGCTCCAGGCCTAGCCAGAAGAATGCGCGTTCAGTCATGGGCTTGTTGTGCGCGAGCTTGCGTCCCCAGTGGTACGCACGGTTCACACGATGCTTGCCCTGCCGCCAGAGCGCGTGCAACCAACCGGCCCGCGGTGGGCGGACCCTCGGCGTCAACGCGCGTTGACGAGCGCGACGCTGGTGGAATTCGCTACCCATCCAGAAGAGGTACGTCTTCAATGCCATCCAGACAACTGAGTGAACAACGGGTACGAGGAAGCACAACCACGGGGGGTAGTCGTGGTTGAAGACGTACATGACCATCCACGCATCGGGAGAAATCAGGTACCCGAACGGGTTATCAAGAATGCTAAACACCTCTTCCTCCTTTGGTTTCAGGTTTTGGTTTTTAGCAACCAAGCGTAACAGAAAGCGCCATTCTGTCAATGGATAGACGCGAGCCTCCAGACTTCGTATAGTGAACAGACGCTATGCCCGCATTCAAGCTCCACTCCCCTTTCAAGCCCACCGGGGATCAACCTGCTGCGATTGCCAAGCTCACCAAAGGTGTGGAGCAGGGTATACGCGCGCAAACGCTCCTCGGCGTTACTGGCTCGGGGAAGACGTTTACCATGGCGAACGTCATTGCCAACACCCAGCGCCCGACGCTCATCATCTCCCACAACAAAACGCTCGCTGCGCAGCTCGCCAGTGAATTTGAAGAGTTCTTTCCCGAGAATGCCGTCCACTACTTCGTCTCGTACTACGACTACTACCAGCCCGAAGCGTACATTGCGAAGTCCGATACCTACATTGAAAAAGAGACGGACATCAACGAGGAAATTGATCGCTTGCGTCACGCCAGCACGCAGGCCGTACTCTCGCGACGGGACGTCATCATCGTCGCGTCGGTCTCCTGCATCTACGGTCTCGGCTCGCCGGCCGAGTACCGCCGCGGGGTGATCACCCTGAAGAAAGGGCAGACGACCAAACGCGCCGATGTACTGAAACAGTTGGTGAAGATGCAATTCGAGCGTCGGACGCTGGACATCTGGCGCGGGGCATTCCGCGTGCTCGGCGACGTACTAGAAATTTTCCCAACCGCCTCAGAAGATAGGCTGCTCCGCGTGCAGTTCTACGGCGATGAGATTGAGAAGATTGAGGAGCTCGACGCGCTCACCGGCAAGAACCCTACGCTCCTGGACATCGTAGACGTGTACCCGAACACCCAGTACGTGACCGACCCGCGAGAAACCGAACAAGCGCTCAAGCAAATGGAGAAGGACTTGAGAGAACGCGTCACTTTTTTCAAAGCGCACGACAAGCCCCTGGAAGCTGAGCGCATTGAGCAGCGCACGCGCTTTGACTTGGAGATGATGCGCACCACTGGTTTTGCACCGGGCATTGAAAATTACTCACGCTACTTCGACGGCCGCCAACCCGGCACACCGCCGTACACGCTCATGGACTTCTTCCCCAAAGACTACCTCTTGATGGTGGACGAATCGCACATGACCATTCCGCAGATTGGCGGGATGTACGAAGGTGATAAATCCCGCAAGACCGCACTCGTCGACTACGGCTTCCGCTTGCCAGCGGCGTTTGACAACCGGCCGCTGAAGTTCAATGAGTTTGAAAGCAAAATTAACCAAATGGTCTTTGTCTCAGCCACACCAGCAAAGTACGAGAAGGAGAAAAGCCAACAAGTTGTGGAACAGGTCATCCGGCCCACGGGCTTGCTGGATCCTGATATCGAAGTAAAACCGACGAAAAACCAAGTGGATGACCTGGTGGAACACATTCGGACACGCGTAGAAAAAGGCCAACGCGTACTGGTGACAACGCTGACGAAGCGCATTGCTGAGGATTTGACCGACTACCTCAAAGACCTAGACATCAAGGTGCAGTACCTCCACTCGGACGTCGATACCTTCGATCGCTTGGAAATCCTGCGCAGCTTACGCACCGGCGAAATTGACGTTGTCGTGGGTATCAACCTACTACGCGAAGGTCTGGACTTACCCGAGGTCTCACTCGTTGCCATTCTGGATGCGGATAAAGAAGGCTACCTCCGCTCTGACGTGGCGCTCATCCAGACCATGGGCCGCGGCGCGCGGCACGTAGATGGCCACGTCATCATGTACGCGGATCGGCGCACAGGCTCGATGGAGCGTGCCATTGCCGAGACGCTCCGCCGTCGAAAAATTCAACAGGCATACAACGAGAAGCACGGTATAACCCCAGCCGGCATAGTCAAAGCAATCCGCGAATCCCGCCTGGCCGGGAAACAGAAGCCCGAGGAAGAGAAACCTATCATCGACCCACGCTCGATCCCAAAAGATGAGTTGCCCCACATTCTCAAAGATTTAGAGAATCAAATGGCGTTGGCAGCCGCGAACTTGGAGTTTGAGCGAGCGGCGAATATCCGTGACCAGATCACACAACTGAAGGGCGACTCACCGCAGCGGAGCTTTGGCAAACGGCGGAAGCGACGGTAGCCCAAACCCGTACAGATTGACATGCTGACTTCAGCGTGGTACTTTTTCGTGAAAAATAACAACGAACAAAGGAGGAACTTTGACAGAACTGCATTACAGTACCGACGCGATGCGCGTTGTCGCTCGCACGCTCGTGAGTGTTCTGGAACGGAAACACCCGTACACCCACGGTCACTCCGAACGAGTGAGCAAGTACGCCGAGCTCATTGCTCGCGAGCTGACCGAACTCACGCCCGAACAGGTCGAACACATTGCTACTGGGGCATTGGTGCACGATGCCGGGAAGGTTGTCGTCGAACGGCACACGCTCAACAACCCGTCGCCGCACCTCGACGACGACCAGGTGGTGGAACTGGAAAACCACCCGCACGACGGCGTGCAGATCATCCGCAAGTGCGGCGTCCCCTTCCCGCAGGAGGCAATTGACTGCATCCACGCCCACCACGAATCGTGGGATGGCGCGCACGATGGCGACCTTCGGGGTTACCCGTTGGGTCGGGAGGGTGAGGCTATCCCGCTCGCGGGACGCATCGTCGCCGTCGCTGATACGTACGATGCAATGACAACCCCCCCCCGGTCGTATCAGAAAACCCTAAGCCAGGTGGAGGCAATCGCTGCGCTGCAGTCCATTGCCGGCAAGAAGCTCGACCCACGAATTGTGAGTATCTTCATTACCAAGGTCGTTCCCTCGTTGGACCGACGGAAAAGCTGACCCTTACGAAAACCACAGCACGCCACCTGTGGTTTTTTCGAGTAAAGAAAAAGCCTACTCTCCTCCAAGAGTAGGCTTCATTTTTTTCCTTCGAGGCGAAGGAAGTATGCAAAGAGCGTTTTGGCTCGCGTGTGGTGGCGGAGGCGCATGAGCGCCTTCTCCTTCACCTGACGGATGCGCTCGCGAGTGAGTCCGTAGTGCTCGCCGATTTCCTCGAGCGTCATGGGTACGTCGTAGTTGATGCCGTAGTACTTATCGAGGATCTCGGCTTGCCGATCGTCGAGCGTTGAGAGCGCCCGGTTAATTTCCTCACGAGCACCCTTACCGAGCAGGTCACGCGCTGGGCGCGGTGCCTGCGGATCCCAAATGAGATCGAAGAGCGTGGACGTACTGTCGTCGCCGCTATCCAGAGGTGCGTCGAGGGAAGCGGCGTGCAGCTCGTGCATGCGATCTGCTTCGATGTCACGCTGCGAGATGTTCAGCGCGCGAGCAACGTCTTCAGTTGTCGCTTCGCGGCCGAGCTGCTGCGAGAGCCGATCGGATGCTTTGCGAAGCCGGTGGACGCTACTCATGCGATTCCCTGGAACGTACACCACGCGGTCTTCCTGGATTGCCTGCAGTATGCACTGCCGAATCCACCACACCGCGTAGCTAATGAACTTGAAGCCGCGGTCGGGATCGAACCGATCCGCGGCTTTGCACAGTCCAATATTCGCCGCTTGGATGAGGTCTTCAAGCGGCGCACTGCAATGCTGGTAGCGCCTGGCTACCGAAGCAGCGAAACGTAGGTTCGCCAAGATGAGCGCGTTCCGCGCGTACAGGTCGCCCATGCGAGCGTACCGCGCGAGCTGCGTCTAGGTCTCTCGAGGGAGCAACGGGTACTCTGCGATTTCTCGGTAGTACCAGTCCAGACCTTCGAGTCGCGCGCTTCGCGCCACCTTCCGCCGCAAGGAAGACCCGCGCAGTCTCACCGGGTCAGGAAGGTCGTCGAGACTCGCGAGTACTCTGCCAGGCTCTACGGTGAAGCCACCGTACGCTGGCCCGTGGAAGAGCCACACGAAGAGTTCGGCAATGGGCCAGAACGTATCGGTGGTGAGTACGCTGAGCGCGCTCGCCTCGGCCGGAGGGACAATGGCGAGGAGTTTCTCCCAGGGCACCGTACGCGATTCACCGTTCTTGCTGTGTAGCTGGAAGAGCCACGCTCGACGAGCGAGGTACGCCCAGTACTCGTCTGCCGAGAGCTCACGAATGATGCTCTCTGGCGTGACGCTCGTGATGACCGCGTATGGCCGAATCCCTGGGTGCGCCTGGCAGAAGCTCACGAACTCTTCAACGTCACAGCGACCGAGATTCGCGCAGAGTTCGCGGAGGAACTGAAATCCGTACATCACAGCCTCCTACGCGGGTGTGCTCTGCAGGAGCTGCGGGCAGAAGCTCTGCACCAGTTGCATGAATACGTGCGTGCTCACGTTGAGCTCGCGGGCGACAGTATCGATGCGATCTGGATTGAACTTCATGACCAAGAACTCCGCGAGGGGTTGGTCGCCGCGCGCAACCCGGAGGGCTTCGAAAATAGTATGGCTCACCCACATGCCACCGGCTGCGCGAATGAGCTCTTCGAAAACGCCTGCGCCAATGCCAATGGTATCTGCAGTTTCCTGCAGCGCCATGGCATCGAAGACGTCGTGGAAGTAGACTCGTTCATCGACCCCACGCTTCTCGCAGAAGTCTGCTACCGCCTGAACAACGTCGCGGCTCAGGCGCAAACCCGACCAGTGCGTGCTCGCGGGTAGCAGCGATGGCGGAGTCGGTTGCTGCAGAATCAGCGGTTGCTCGTGCGGAGCACCCTCGGGGGTACGTGGCCTTGGCTTACGACGGAAGAGCTCGGCGAGCGCGTCGCTGCCGAGAATCCCTAGATCTGCCACGTGGTCGTGTGCCCACGCGCGCAGTGCAGCGAGCGGGATCTCAAGCCGGTGTGCCGTTTTCCGCCACGATCGCGTACGCTGGTACGTTGCGGTAATCGATTGCGCCACCAAGCCAACACCCTGACCACGCAGGTTGCCGCCCGGGAATTGGGTGGCAGCGGTTACCACGCGTGGGGGCACGGTGGGTGGTGGGAGGGGTGTGGCAGTCGGTGGCTGAACGCGGCGTGCCAGGGTGCCGAGCAGGTTCGCAAAAGGTACGGTCCCCTGCGCGCGCGCACTCGGGCTTCCGCGTGTAGAATCACGATCCTTGTGGATCACTTCTGACCTCCTTCTCACGGGGTTAGCGTTTGCCCCGCTTCGCGCGCTTCTTCCCGAAAATCTCCGGGTAGGTGCGCTTGATGATCCAGTAGAAGTTGGCATCCGTCACCGGAATACCCACCTCGTTCCGGATCTTCGTGGCGAGCTTGACGACGCTACCAGCCGCCTCCAGGAGGCGCTTCGTGTTGGCCGCGCTCTTCAAGTACGCTCGCACCTGTTCGCTCACCGGTGCGTCCGCACTTGCAGCCGTTTTCGCCGCACGCCCGCCCGCAG
>JBGSPR010000035.1:0-31249 GCA_041738495.1 Patescibacteria group bacterium | reverse complement strand
ATTCCTCTCGTTCCTCGGCAATATGCGCGCGCAGCGGTGGTACAACACACTCGGTCGTGGGCGGAACGACCACTTCAGCTTGGAGATCGTTGCAGACCGCGGGGAGATTCGCTTCTACACGGTGGTGCCAGAGCCCATGCGGGAATTCATGGAGCAGCAGTTGCACGCGCAGTACCCAGATGCAGAGATCGAGGTGACGACCGAGTACAATCCCTTTCGCGCTACGTCGCAGGTCGTCGCCGGGAGTTTGCGCTTGAAGAAGAACCCCGTCCTGCCCATTCTCACGTACCGGCGGATGGACGTCGACCCGCTTTCTGGAATAACGAATGCGCTGTCTAAGCTCGACCAGGATGAAGCAGCGGTCATCCAGTACATCTGCCGTTCCGCGCACCCACGCTGGCACAATCGCGCCGCGGGAACGGTGCGGTCACTGCGCTCGGGTGGCAAGGTTTCAAATAATGTCCTGAAGACCATCGTCGTGGAAATTTTTCGCATGTTCTTCGGGAGCAGCAAGAAGCAGGATGATTTTGCGGGCATGCCCAAGCCTCTTGCGCCCGCGCAGGAAGAGCTCGTCCAGCGCATTCAGGAGAAGACCAGCAAAGCTGGTTTGGATGTAAACGTTCGCTTGGTGGTTTCGAGCAGCACGCTCCAAGCTGCTACCATTCGCCTGAAGAACATCCAAGATGCGTTCGGTCAGTACAACGCCTTCGATACGGGCAATGGCTTCGAGCGGAAAGACCCGTTTGGCAAAGACAAACTCATCCACCAGTTCATCTACCGCAGCTTCGACGCTGGACGGGCGTCTGTCCTTAACGTGGAGGAGGTGGCGAGTTTGTGGCACCTCCCCCTCGCCAGCACCGAAACGCCGAATATCCGCTGGGTACTCTCCCGCAGCGCGCCGCCACCCGTGAACATTCCCAAAACTGGCGTTTTGCTCGGGGAGAGTCACTACCGCGGGGAAGTGACGCAGGTGCGCATTGCCCGAGAGGATCGGCGCCGTCACGTGTACGTCATTGGGAAATCCGGCGTCGGCAAGTCTGTTCTGCTCACCCAGATGGCACTGCAGGATATTGGTAACGGCGACGGCGTGTGCGTGGTGGACCCGCACGGTGATTTGATTGCGGACATCCTGGGACGCATGCCCGCCCACCGACTGAAGGACGTGGTGCACTTCAACCCGTCAGACATGGAGGCTCCGGTTGGCCTGAATATGCTCGACGCGCAGAACCCAGAGGAGCAAGACTTCGCCGTGCAGGAGATGATTGCCATCTTCATGAAGCTGTTCCCACCCGAAGTTATTGGGCCGATGTTCGAGCACAACATGCGCAACGTCATGCTCACGCTCATGGCCGACCCCAGCCAGCCGGGGACAATTGTGGAAATCCCGCGCATGTTCACCGATCCGGCGTTCCAGAAGTCGAAAGTTATGAAAGTACAAGATCCCATTGTCCGCGCATTCTGGGAGAAGGAAATGGCGAAAACGAGTGACTTCCACAAGTCGGAGATGCTCGGCTACCTCATTAGCAAAGTTGGACGATTCGTGGAGAACGCCATGATGCGCAATGTCATTGGCCAGTCCCGCAGTGGCTTTGACTTCCAGAAGATCATGAACGACGGGAAGATCCTACTCGTCAATTTGGCGAAGGGCACTACCGGTGAGGTGAACGCCAGCCTCCTCGGGCTCATCATTGTGAGCAAGCTGCAGATGGCCGCGCTCCGACGCGCGAGCTTGCCGCAGGAGCAGCGCAAGGATTTCTTCCTGTACATCGATGAATTCCAGAACTTCGTCACGGACTCGGTGGCGACCATCCTCTCCGAAGCCCGGAAGTATCGCCTCAACCTCACCGTGGCGCACCAGTACGTGGGTCAGCTCGTGCAAGGGCAGGACACGAAGATCCGTGACGCGGTGTTCGGCAACGTGGGGACGGTCGTGGCGTTCCGCGTGGGCGTGGAGGATGCGGAGATCTTCTCCCAAGCCTTTGCGCCAACGTTCACGCAGTACGACGTGACGAACGTGGACAAGTATACGGCAATCGTGAAGCTTCTCGTCGACAACACGGCCTCCAAGCCCTTCACCATGAAAACCTTGCCGCTCGGGCCAGTAGCACCAGGTCTCGCCGAGCACCTCATCCAGCAGTCGCGTCAGATGTATGGCAAACCTCGCGCCGAGGTGGAGAAGGAGATCCTCGAACGCTCGCAGCTCGGCATCGCTGCACCACCACCAATGGTTGCGGAGAGGAAAGCCTAAGTTCTCTTGAGCGTAACGAAGCGCGTCCGGCCAGCCAGGTCGGGCAGGAATTCGTAGTGGTAGTCTGGGAGCTGGTCTGTGAAGCCGGTGAGCCAGCGTTCTTGTTGTGGATCTATTTCGAGGATGGCTTGCGCAATTTGTCGTTCGACTATTTGCGTAAGGAGTTTTTCGATGAGCTCAAGTCCACGTACGCCACCGTGCAGGGCACGCCTGGGTTCGTGCGGGACGTTCTTCAGCTGCTCGTGCGTGAGGTAGGGGAGGTTTGCCACGGTGATGGTTGGCTGCTCACTCGGCTTGAGCACGGATAGGAGAGAGCCATGGCGGAAGGAAATGCGCTCCGCAACGCTGTGCGACCGAGCATTCTTCCTCGCAATGGTGAGCGCCTTCTTGCTCACGTCGCTTGCAATGAGCGTAGCGTTCGGAAGGTACTTCGCGAGCGTTACCGCAATGCAGCCAGAGCCAGTTCCAACGTCGGCGAGCGTTGTGCCTTCCTTTCGGTCGACGTGTACGAGAACCCAGTCCACGAGCTGCTCGGTTTCGGGGCGGGGGATGAGGACGTCTTTTGTTACTGTGAAGTCCAAGCCGTAGAATCCCTTGCGCCCCGTGAGGTACGCGAATGGCACGCCACGCGTGCGTTTGGCGACGAGCGCACGGAATGCTGTATCCCGCTGCGCAAGCAACGTTGCTTCTGGGTGGGCGAGGAGGAAGCTTACCGGTTTGCGCAGGACGTGCGCCAGGAGATCCCGTGCTTCTCGCAGGTCAATGCGCGCGGCCCGAAGCGCAGCCTCAATGGTTCGCTTCAGCGGTGCTGGCATCCCGGCGAGCTTTCATGAGTGCCTGCAGGACTGACGCAATGTCACCGTCCATGATGGCGGAAAGGTTGTGGTAGTTCTCTTTGAGTCGGTGGTCAGTCATGCGATCCTGCGGGAAATTGTACGTACGTATCTTCTCGCTCCGGTCACCCGTGCCAATTTGGCTCTTCCGCATATCCGACGCAGCTTGCACGCGCCGCTCTTGCTCGAGGGCGAAGACCCGCGCTCGGAGAATTTCCATTGCCTTCTCTTTGTTCTGCTTCTGCGAGCGTTCGTCCTGCATCTTCACTACCACGCCGGTAGGGAGGTGGGTCATGCGAATCGCGGAGTAGGTGGTGTTCACGCTCTGGCCGCCGTGCCCCGACGAGGTGGTCGCTTCAATTTTCACATCTTCGGGCTTGATGGTGATATCTTCGTCCTCCACAATGGGTAGGATGGCGACGGTCGCGGTGGACGTGTGCACGCGCCCGCTCTTCTCTGTTTCAGGTACGCGCTGCACGCGGTGGACGCCCGACTCCAAACGGAGCCAGCCGTACGCATCTTGCCCGTGGATTTCAAACACGATTTCTTTGTAGCCGCCAATGCCCGTGCGGTTCGTGTCGACGATGTGTGCCTTCCAGCCATTGCGCTCGGCGTAGCGTGTGTACATGCGCGCCAGCTCCGCAGCGAAGAGGCCAGATTCGTCGCCACCGGCTCCGGCGCGAATTTCTACAATCGCATCGCGCGCGTCCAGTGGATCCCGCGGGCGCTCCACCTCTGCGAGCTTACTCTCCACGTCGGTGAGCTCGTTCGTAATGCGTTGCTCCTCTTCCTGGCCGAGTGTGAGCATGTCCGCATCACCATCCTGCTGCGCTGCACGTGCGTCTGCCAGCTGGTGCTGGAGATCTTCCCGTTGCTGCAGGAGAGTGAGGTGTGCTGCTACCTGCGCGTGTTCGCGAGAGAGTTTCTCCAATTTCTGGCCATCACCAGACGTGGCCGAGGCTTGGAGCTGCTGCTCGAGGTCTTGTCGTTTGGCTTGGAGGGCGTGGGTGTCCATAGGTATAGCAAAATTCCCCGCCTCGCCTCGGGTCGCCCTCGGCGAGTCGAGGTGGGCCGCAGGTAGTGAGAACGCCGTTACTTCCTCGACCGAGTTTTCTTCGCGCTTGTCTTGCGCGTGCTCGCCTTTGCCGAAGACTTCTCCTGCAAGCGCTTGAAGCGGTCAACGCGGCCTTGCGTGTCGACAACCTTCTGCTTCCCGGTGTAGAGCGGGTGGCAGTTGGAGCAGACTTCTACGCGGATTTCCTTCTGCGTGGAGCCCGTCGTGAACTGACTGCCGCACCCGCAGGTAACGACAGCGTCGTGGTAGTAGGCTGGGTGAATCTTTTCCTTCATAGAACCGAACTATACCACGTTGGGCAACGTCGTCAAGGTCGTGGGATGCGGTACGACCCCCTTGCCATACTCCAGTGCGCGTGGTAGAGTAATCCCGCTTCACATCTCACATACGCAGCCTGCCCCCGATTAGCGGGGGCGCACCAGTGAATCCTGGCTTACTCCGGTAAGCACCTCACCTGGCGGCAGCGTAGCGGCTAATTGAAAGGGGTATACGTATGCGCGAAGTTTCTCTGCTCGACATGCTCCAGAAGGGCGTGCACTTTGGCCACCAGCAAGCGCGGTGGAACCCGAAGATGAAGCCCTACATTTTCACGTCTCGGAATGGCGTGCACATCATCAACCTTGAGGCGACCCGAGAGAAGCTCGAGGCCGCAGTTGGGTTTGTCCAGTCCTTGGTGAAAACCGGTGGGACCGTGCTCTTCGTGGGCACAAAGCACCAAGCGAAGTCAATTGTCCAGCGCCACGCAGAAGCGTGCGGCATGCCGTTCATGGCAGAGCGCTGGATTGGTGGCACGCTAACCAACTTCGCCACTATCCATGAGCTCATCAAGAAACTGCGACGCCTGAAGAGCGAGGAAGCCGCTGGCCTGCTGGATCGCTACACCAAGAAAGAGCAAGTTGGCATTCGCAAAGAAGTCGCGAAGCTCCAGGCGGAAATCGGTGGTATCGAGGTACTCGATCGCATCCCGCAAGCGCTCTTCGTTGTCGATTGCGCGAAGGAGCGAACGGCGATTCGAGAAGCCCGCGCTATGCGCGTACCCATCATTGCCATCTGCGACTCCAACGTCAACCCCGACCTCGTGACGTACCCGATTCCCGGGAACGATGATGCGACGAAGTCCATCGAGTACATCACCTCTTTCATTGCCGAAGCGGTGAGCGCTGGGAAGCAGCAGCAGTCGGTGACTGCGCCAGCACCCGTGCCAGCTCCAGCAGCGTAAACGCACACCTATGCCCGCATCAATTACCGACATTCAAGCACTTCGCGAGCGCACGGGCGTTGGCATGCTCGATGCAAAGCGCGCGCTGGAAGAGAGCGACGGCAACCTGGAAGCAGCCGTGACAGCGTTGCGCAAAGCTGGACAGAAAGTCGCCGAAAAGAAAGCGTCGCGCGAGACGCGTGAGGGAGTAGTTGGCGTGTACGAGCACAGTAACCATAAGCTCGTCGCCACCGCGTCCGTTGCTTGCGAGACAGACTTCGTCGCCCGCACCCAAGATTTCCAAGCTCTCGCACATGAACTCGCCATGCACGTTGCCGCGGCATCACCATCGTACGTTAGCGCTGAAGATGTACCTGCAGACGTCCTGGACCGAGAGCGCGAGATAGCGCGCGCGCAGGCAGCAGGGAAGCCTGATGCTGTCGTTGAGAGCATTGTGCAGGGGAAGGTGAAGAAATTCTACGCGGAGCAGTGCCTCATGGAGCAGAAATTCTTCAAGGATGATTCGAAAACGGTGAGCCAGGTTGTACAGGAGGCTGTGCAGAAGCTCGGCGAGAACATCCAGGTGCGGGCCATCTCGCGCTCAACTGTCTAGCATGCTCATCGATTGGATAGCGCTCGGAGTATTCGCGGCCGCTGTTGTAACCTGCGCGGTCATCGTATGGCGGAAATTGCCACAACTTTCGAGCATTCGCATTGAGAGCATACCCAAGCACCAGCAGGAAGCACGGAAGCAAGAAATTCTCGACCAGCGCTTGCACCAAAAGTTGGGGAATGTGGAAGCGCGTATCGTTGCTGCTTTTCGCGCGCTTGGCCGGTTCCTCTCGGGTTTCATGGTTGCTATGGTGCAACGGTTGCGAAACCTCGAGCGTGACTACCGGAGGAAAGTGGTAACCCAGAAGGCTATTGATAACCCAGAAGTTCTTCGGGCGCGTGTTGCAACGCTCCTCGCTGATGGTCATACTGCATTCGACACGGGTGACCTCCAGCGTGCGGAGCAGTGTTTCGTTGACGTGGTGAGTATGGATCCGAAGAGCATAGACGCGTACTTAGGACTTGCTGATGTTGCTGTTGAGCGGAAGGATTACGCGAACGCCCGCGAAGCTCTGCAGTTCGTCCTCAAGCTCCAGCAAGATAGCGACGTGGCGTACGCGCGACTCGGAAAAGTTGCGTCTTCTGAAGGCAACCTGGAAGAAGCGAAAGTTGACCTTTTGAAATCGGTGAGTTTAAACGCTGCAGCAGCCTCGACGCATGCGGATCTCGCAGAGATTGAGCTGAACATGGGTCACGTTGACCTCGCACAGAAAGCTTTGGAGGAAGCCATTCGTCTTGAACCCGCAAACCCCAAGTACCTGGATGCACTCCTCGATTTTGCCATCGCACAGAAACGAAAACCCCTTGCGAAGCAAGTGCTCGAGCGCCTGCGCGAGGCAAACCCAGAAAATCAGAAATTAGCAGAACTTGCAGAAACTGTGGCAAACTTGTAGGGTAGCACGTTCGTTGCTAGCGTTTACTTGAGGAGCACAATAGCACGCGTCGGTGCGTCCACTGCTGCCCCGGAAGAACAACTCGGTGACGGAGCGTGAGGGAAGCCTGTATTGAAAATATGTGCCGATGTAGCTCAGCTGGTAGAGCAACTCCATGGTAAGGAGTAGGTCGCCGGTTCAATTCCGGCCATCGGCTCCAGCTCGTTTCGTGCTCACAGTTTCGTGTGAATCGGCACAGCCGCATCCCACTCCACCGTTCGCACGAAGCCTCGCTCAGCCCCAGAAATTCGTGCTCCCTCCCTACGGTCGGTCCGCGCCAAATTTCTGGGGATCCCGGGAATACTTTACAATTTGCCGGTGTAGCTCAGTGGTAGAGCAACTGTTTTGTAAACAGTAGGTCGTCGGTTCAAATCCGACCACCGGCTCCAGTGGCAAAACTGAGAAGTCTGGAGAAAGTGAAGATTGGGGTACGAAGTCTCGCGTGCCCAAGAGTAACACTACGTAGTAATTTCTCACCAAGATTTATCCCTATGTCTCAAGACAACCTGATTCACCTCGAGTGCACGGTGTGCAAGCACGTCAATTACCACTCGAAGAAGAACAAGAAAACGCTTCGCGCTCGCCTCGAGATGAAGAAGCACTGCACGTGGTGCGGCAAGCACACGCTCCACAAGGAGACGAAGTAATCCTGCCCAGAGCACGCAAGGTATAGCCAGGGGGCGGTGGGGGAATAGTTCAGTGGTAGAACATCGGTCTCCAAAACCGAGAACGAGGGTTCGAGTCCTTCTTCCCCCGCCACTCCCTCGGGTATAGCCTTCTCCCTGCGTCGTACCTGAAGTTCGATGCTTTCCCAAGGTTCTCCCGCTACGAATTGCAAGCATGAGGCGTTGACGGGGGTTGGGAAAAATGTTAGAATTTTTCTACTGCAAAACCAATTGCGATGCAATGCACAGCCCAACCAAAAAACGTCTCATCCACCGCATCCTCACATCCCGCGGCGTACTTGTCGTTGAGGTAATCCTCATTGCGGTTATCCTCGTTGGCATAGCCAAGGAGGTCACCCGTCGCGTAGCCCTCCGACGAGAAATTGAGGCTCTGGAGCAGCAGATAGCGGCACTCCGCGCGCAGAATGTGAGCCTCGGTGAGTACGTTGCATCAATTGACACGGATAGTTTTCGAGAGCGTGAAGCCCGGAAGCGCTTGAACTTGCAACTCCCCGGGGAAACCCTACTCATCCTCCCCGAAGGTGAGGGCAGCACAACGGTTGCCAGCGCGAGCACTTCCTCATCTGCGTCCACGACGAATGTCCAGCGCTGGTGGCGATTCTTCTTCCAACCTCAATCGTAAGATCACTGCGTATGCCTGAACTCCACCCAGATCATGAAGCTGTGCGCGGGGCGATCGTGCAGCCATCCACGGAACTCCCTGATCCCGAGCACCACAACCTGAAGCAGCTCCCATCTCCGCACATCCACTGGGGTCGACGCATTGCGGTGTGGGGTGGCGCTGCTGTCATTGCACTCCTCGCCGTGTTTGCTGTGGGGTACCTCCGCTTCAGCTGGCAGAAGCCAATCCTCCTCGCGCCTGCACGCATCCTGCCGTACCCCGTTGCTATCGCGGGCGGCTCGTGGATTTCCTACTACGATTACCAGCAGGATGTTCCGAACGTCTCTGCCTACCTGGAGCGTAACTATCCCCCAGACACGTTCTCAGGCAGCAACCTGGATCGCGACACCTACACCCGGAAGCTCATCCTGAATAAGGTCATTGGCGAATCAATTCTCGCGCGACTTGCAGAGTCGAAGAACGTTACCATTACCGATCAGGATATTGAAGAGACGTACAACGCGTACGTCCAGCAGTCTGGCGAGCCGGATAAAGTGCCCGAAACGATTCAGACGTTGTACGGGTGGAGCGTTGCGGAGTTCCAGGAGAAGCTTATTCGCCCACAGGTAGTTCAGGACAAACTCGTCGAGTGGTACTTCCAAGATACCCGGAACGCGTTCGAGAAGATCCGCGAGCAGGTAGCGTCAGACTCGTCGAAATTTTCGAGAGTCGCTTCCGAGCAGAGTGACGACGTAGCAACATCAGGGAAGGGTGGCGCGCTCACGCTCACGACGACCGCGCTGACTGAAGCCTACGGTGAGGCAAACGTCGCGACAATTTCTGCGCTCGCACTGAATACGGTGAGTGGCATTCTCGAGACCAGCCGTGGGTACGAAATCGTCGTCGTCGAGAAGAAAGAAGCTGCAGCGAACAAAGAAGACGGTCAGAATTTTTCCATCCGGCGTATCGTTCGCATGCTCGACCCGAACACGTGGTTGGGCGACCAGGTGAATGCGACTGCTCGGGATATGCGGGTCATCGTTTTCGAACCGCGCTACCGATGGGATCCTGACTGCGGCGTGCTAGAGAAATCAGAACCCAGCTGCACCGAAGCAACCGGTACAACGGAGTAGTTCATTCCCACGGCAATCGCTTTTTTCTCTGCTTCGGTGACTGCCCTGAACCACTCGCTTCGCTCGGGTACAGGGCACGCACCAGTCGTTACGAGCTGGCCTGCCATGCACCGGAGCGTAGCGACTGGTGCGTGGAGCCGATGAGAGGATTCGAACCTCCGACCCATGCTTTACGAAAGCATTGCTCTACCAGCTGAGCTACATCGGCACACCATTTTCTAAAGTATCCCCTAGAGTCCCCATGAGCGTGGCGCGCATCCCGCCGTATGGCGGGAGAGCACGCGGTTATGGGGCTACGCGAGGCTTCGCGCGATGGGCGGAGTGAGCTGCCGAATGGCGGCGCACGGAGCTCTGAGCGCGAAACGAGCTGGAGCGGGTAACGGGAATCGCCCCTTCGGGGCCGGGGTGCTCCCGATGGGTCGCACCCGTTCGATTCCCTCGCCATGATACAGTACCCACACCGCGGCTTGCCATGAACCCGAACAAACGTGAGTGGTTCATGGAGCGGGTAACGGGAATCGAACCCGTCTCTCATCCTTGGGAAGGATGCATACTACCACTGTACTATACCCGCAGGGAAGGGAGCTGCGGAATCGAGTGTACCCAATCATGCATACTATGACAAGACCAACAACCGCCATACTCGCAAGCATCATCTTTGCTACCGGCCTTGCTTGGGCGGGTGAAGTGCGCGCCGTCGAGCCAACGATTGTGGACCTCACGAGTGAGTACGCTACGAAAGGACGTTCCATTGCCATTGGTGATCACTTTATCCTCGGGCTTCGTGAGAACCTCTTCACCGCACCTGCCCGCGTTACGCTCACGCCTGGGGTAGCGCTCCCCGTTGCCTTACCCGCGCGCTACAGCCAAGCTGGCACCGCCTACGGAGTGGATATTGCGGCAGCTCAGGGTGAGGTGAGAGCGAAGAAGACTCTGTGGCTGAAAGTTGCAGCGACACCGCAGACAGATGCAGCAACCGTGTTGCTCGGCTACAATCCCGTGAGCGGGGACTGGGAGGTTATTGGGCGAGGCGTAGGCACGCAGGCGCTGCTCACAGGTTCGACGTGGTTCCTCCGTACCACTGTCGTTGCCGCTGCGGATCTGGCAACGAAACCGGGTGCGTACGGGGCAGAGCTCACCGTCAATGCACAGAGCACGGTTCGCACATTGGCTGCACGAGCAGGCGCGATTACCGTGAACGTTTCCCCGTACTCCATCTCCGTTCGAGCTCAGAAATTTTCGCAGGGTGCTACCCTAGTCGTCACACCTGGCCTTGCACTCCCCGCACCACTCCCAACGCGGTACAAGCAGCGCGCAGATGTTGTGCAAATTGGCTTGCGCGGTGATGATAATGCGCTCCTCCGAGCCGGTGCGGGTATTGTCATAACGCCGAAGGTAACTGGCAATGGGTTCTACCCTCAGCGCGTTCTCTTCTACAACCCAAGCAATAAGTACTGGGAAGTAACGCGGGGAAACGTTGCCTACGTCATGGGGTATGCCGTCGTCGTGGATGATTTTGGCGAAGAGGTAGGAATCGCGAGCTGGTTCCCTGACAAGCGCGACTACGTGGCTGCGCACAATCGCTACCCGATGGGTACGAAGCTGAAGGTGACCAACCTCGAGAACGGGAAGAGCACGACGGTGAAGGTTGTTTCCCGCGGTCCGTACGTGCGAGGACGGGTCATCGATTTGGATTACACGCCGTTTGCGAAGATTCGAGGAAAGAACGGTGGATTAGCTAAGGTACGGGTGACGCCTGTAGATCCCAAAGTTTTGGGCGAGAGCACATCGCCAGTACCGGCGAGCGCATCGTCTGATGCTGCAGTCACCCTGCCCGTGAGCGCGACGGCCGCGATTGCGTACGACGTTGACACCGGCACGGTGGTTGCTGGGAAAAACGTGAACGAGCGGCACCCCATTGCGAGTCTCACGAAGCTCATGACCGCCCTGGTGTACCTGGATCGTAAGCCGACGTTCAGGAACACGGTTACGTACCAGAAGGGTGACAGCGCCGTGTGCTCGTGCTTGCGCGTGAGTCCAGGTGAGACGATGACGACGAACGACCTGTGGCACGCCATGCTCATTGGTTCTGCGAATAACGCCACCCGCGCGCTCGTTCGCTCTACGAAACTCTCCGAAGCCGAGTTTGTAAGACTCATGAACGCAAAGGCGAAGGATCTCGGTCTCACGTCGCTTACCTTCTCGGATCCCACTGGCCTCGAGCCAGCGAACCAGGGATCTGCAGCTGATATGGCGAAACTCGCTGCCATTGCTTTCGGTCGTCCAGAAATTGCCAAGGTTGCCGTGAAGGCGAGTTACTCGTTCAGCACGATCAACACGAAGAAAGCCCACACCATTACCAACCAGAACAAGATGCTCAAAACGCCGTGGCAGGTGACGGGCATCAAGACCGGGTACATTGAAGAGTCAGGTAATTGCCTGATTACCCAGGTGAAGGGTAAGACCACTGGGAGAACTGTGGTGACCGTCGTACTCGGCACGGCATCACAAGCGAAGCAGTACGAGGATACCGAGAAAGCACTCGACATTGGTTTCGCGAACCTCAAATGATTACCTTTGAGCGCGTTTCGAAGCACTACCAGCACGGCGTCGTTGCGCTGCAGGACGTTAGCGTGACCATTACCTCGGGCGAATTCGTTTCCATTGTTGGGCAATCGGGAACGGGGAAGACCACGTTTGCGAAGCTCATCATCGCGGAAGAACGTCCAACCCAAGGGCGGGTGATCATTGGAGATTGGGATATCACCCACATCAACTACGCAGACGTACCGCTGCTACGTCGACAGATTGGCGTCGTGTTCCAGGATTTCAAGCTCCTCCCCCAGAAGACGCTCTTCGAGAACGTTGCGTTTGCCCTGGAGGTTGCAGGCGTGTCCCACAAGAAGATCATGCAAATTGTCCCTCAAGTGTTTAAGATAGTTGGTCTGGAGCACAAAATGCAGCGTTTCCCCCGTGAAGTCTCGGGTGGGGAGCAACAGCGGACGGTCATTGCCCGCGCTCTCGTCCACCGACCGAAAATTCTCCTCGCTGATGAACCGACGGGTAACCTGGACGCCATCAATGCCAACGAGATCATTGAGCTGCTCTTGAAAATTAACGCCTTCGGCACCACCGTGGTTCTCGTCACGCACAATCGGGAAATCGTGAATGGCTTGCGTAAGCGCGTGCTCGTCCTTGACCACGGCCACCTGGTTTCAGACCAGGCCACCGGGAAGTACCGCCTATGATGCTGCTCCAAGCTTCCCGCGCGCTACGGTTCGCGACACAGAATATCCGTCGGAATTTCTGGCTCTCGTTGGTTACCACGATTATCGTTGTCGTCGCCGTCTTCTCTGTCTGCCTTGTGGCCGCGCTCAACGTCATTGGGCAGCGGGCACTCGCAACCGTTGAAGAGCGTGTTGACGTCACGTTGGAACTGGCGGCAACGGTGAGCGATGACCAAGCGCGAGAATTCCTCGAAGACATTCGTACTCGGCCAGATGTGAAGAGTGCAACGTACACGAGTAAAACCGAGGCACTCGCTACGTTCCGCGCCACGCACGCTGACGAACCCAACATCCAGCAGCTCCTCGACGAGCTAACCGAAAACCCACTACCATCCAGCCTAACGATTGTGGCGAACGACATAGCTGCGTACGAGGGCATCCTCGCCTACGTGAATAGCGGAGCATTTGCAGAGTACGTTGTGGATAGTAAGCGAGATTTCGCGGATAGCCAGCTCGTCATTGAGCGGCTGACGAACATCACGAACCGCGTTCGGGATGTTGGCGTTGGCGTGAGCGCGGTTTTTGCCCTCCTCTCGCTCATCGTCGTCATCAATACCATTCGCATAGCCATTTACACGCACCGGGAGGAGATTGGCATCATGCGCCTCGTTGGTGCGTCGAATGGTTTCATTCGTGCGCCGTTCATCCTCGAGAGCGTCCTCTACAGTGCCCTGGGAGCTGGCGTCGCCATCCTCCTCGTGGCACTTCTCTGGCAGGGGGCTGCTCCTGCGCTACAGAAGTTCTTCTTCAGTGAGACCTCCGTCGAGGTTGCCGGTCTCCTCCGCAGCAACTTCTGGTCGATTCTCGGCTGGCAGTTTGTTGGGGCGGTTGGGTTGAGTACGCTGAGTGCGGCAATCGCTACGCGTCGGTACTTGAAGGTCTAGCCAACCCAGGGTAGGGTAATGGCGTACTCCGGGATCGTCTAATGGTAGCCGCCTCAGCGGCGGCCCGCCGGGGAGGCGGGGACACTATGTGGTATACGTATATATTGCAGAGCGAAAAAATTGGATCACTTTACGTTGGGGTGGCCGATGACCTTGAACGGCGGCTTAGTGAGCATAACCGAGGCGCGGGCGGACGTTATACAGCCACCAGGAAGCCATTCAAACTCATTTTTTACGAGGCATACACTGAGAAAGGGGATGCATATAATGCTGAGCGCTATTTTAAGAGCGGTCATGGTCGAGAGGTCTTGAGGCGGGATAAGCTTAAGGTATACTTTGCAAATCATTCCGGGATCGTCTAATGGTAGGACACCGCCCTTTGGAGGCGGGTATCTTGGTTCGAATCCAAGTCCCGGAGCCAAACTCAATTGCCTCTACGGAGTAGGGGCAATTGAGTTTTCTGGTAGCGATATTTGGATTCGAAGGGCGCGAGCGAGCGCAGCGCCCCGGGCCGAAGGCCGAATCCAAGTCCCGGAGCCAGCTCGTTTCTCACGTCGGGCTCCGTTTTGTCGTAAACGACAAAAGCTGCGCCCTTTGTGAGAAGCCTCGCGTAACCCTACCACCGCGTGCTCCCCCTCGACGAGCTCGGGGTCCGCGCCACGCTGGTAGGGATCCCGAAAACGCGGATTCGAAGCGTGCGACCTATCGGAGCAGGCGCTTGCTGGGAGTGCTAGAATACTGGCATGCGCCTTTGGCTGAAAAAGCACCAGCAACTCCTCCTCGGCTTGGGTTGTGGAGCCCTGGCAGTACTCGGAACACTGTACGCCCACGTTTCTGGGACGACCCTGCCTGCGCGCTTGATCTCATCAACCCAACCCGCTGTGAAGTGGAGGTGGCATTCGTCAATCCTGATTACGACGCAGTACAGTCGACGCTCACGGGGTACATTGCGCAAGAGAAAGCTCGAGGACTGGAGAGCGCTGGCGTGTACTTCCGTGATTTGCGAAATGGTCCAACGTTCTCTATTGCCGCAGATGATGCGTACATTGGTGCGAGCTTGCTCAAGCTACCCATCCTCCTCCAGTACTTGAAAGAGGCAGAATCTGATTCAACGTTTCTGGATCGGCGCATAACCGCTCGCGTGGAAGCGAACACGGTGAATCAAGGGTTGCCGGCAAATCAAGCTGTCGCAGCGAACCAGCTGTACAGCATTGCTGACCTCCTCGCGCACATGGTTCGGTACTCCGACAACAACGCACGGTCTGCACTAAGTAGCTACTACCTGTCGCTCCACCCCGAAGCCCCGAATCTTTCGGATATGCTGGAGAGTATTGGCATTACCAACGTGCTTTCGAATGACCAGGGATTGCACATTACCGTGCGACAAACCGCGTCAATTTTTCGCATGCTCTACAATGCGTCGTACCTCAACCCGGAGCAGTCCCAGCGGGCGCTCACCTGGCTCTCGGAAGCGACGTTCGACGATGGGATAGCGCTTCCCATTCCGGAAAGCGTAGTCGTATCGAATAAGTACGGCATTTACAACACGCCGAACGATAAGGAGCTCCATGATTGCGGCATTGTGTACTACCCAGAGCACCCGTACGTTCTGTGCGTGATGACGAAGGGTACAACTCTTGAGAAGCTCCAGGAAACCATTGCGCACATCTCCGAGGTTGTATTCAAGGAAGTTGACGCACGCTACGGCACTTCTGCGTCTGCCAGCGGTTCGCCTGGAGAATAAGTGAGTGAGGTAACCTGTGGTGTCTAGAGTAGGGGAGCGAGCGTTCTACTGGGCCATTCCATCGGTTTAAGTGTACGACCCGTGGGAAAAGCCTTCGTGCGCGTGGTATACTACCCACCATGCACCAGCAGTTTGTTCAGGGACTCATCGGGAAGGGTGTCCTCCATACCGATGCGATTATTGCGGCATTCCGCGCTGTGCGCCGGGAAGATTTCGTGCACAAGCAAATGCTCCCGCAAGCGTACGACGACGCGCCGCTGCCTATTGGGTACGCGCAGACGCTCTCGCAGCCCTCAACCGTAGCGCTCATGCTGGAGCTCAGCCAAGTGCAACCAGGAGATCGCGTACTTGAAGTAGGAAGCGGGTCGGGGTGGCTCACTGGGTTGCTCGCGCACCTCGTGGGCGAGAGTGGGCACGTGTACGCAGTCGACATCATGCCCGAGATGGTTGACCTCACCGAAGAGCACCTTCGCGCGTACCACTTCCCGAATGTCGTCGTGCGATGCGCCGACGGCTGGCACGGCTTGCCAGAGCACGCGCCGTACACCCGCATCATCGTCTCTGCCGCCGCCGCACGCATTCCCGACGCGCTCGTGGAACAGCTCGCAGAAGGCGGACGCATTGTCATGCCAGTTGGTGATGACGTGCAAGATCTGGTCGTTGCGACGAAGCGCGACGATGGCAGCCTCCACACGGAGCGACACCCAGGTTTCCAGTTCGTCCCCCTCATTTCCCCTCACCTTAAGGCGTAGCTCTATGTACGTCGTCATCCTCGCAGGCGGTGGTGGCACGCGGTTGTGGCCGGTGTCACGGTCTGGAAATCCGAAACAGCTCCAGCCATTCCTCGGCCGACACACGCTCCTGCAGAAAACCTTCCTGCGCGTGCGAAAAGGCTTCCCACTCCAGAACATATTCATTTCCACGAACGCCAAGCAGCGCGGGCAAATCGCTCGGCAGCTCCCCCGCGTGCCACGCGCGCACTACATTGTGGAGCCAGCCAAGCGGGATACCGCACCAGCTATTGGTCTGGCTGCAGCGTGGCTAGCGAAGCAGGATCCAGACGCCGTCTTCGTCACCGCGAACGTCGACCACTTCATCCAGAAGGAAGCGGCGTACCACCAGGCGCTGCGTTCAGCAGGCGAGGTCATTGCCAAGCACCCGAAGTCGGTTGTGCTCTTGGGTGTGAACCCAACCTACCCAGAAACCGGTTACGGGTACATTAAAATGGGGAAACCGGCCTTCCGCATGAAGGATCAGGAAGTATTCCACGTCGACCGGTTTGTTGAGAAGCCCGACCTCGCAACTGCGCAGGAGTACCTCAAGCGCTGGGAGTACCTGTGGAACCCTGCGATGTTCGTCTGGCGCGCGCAAACGCTGCTGGACTTGTTCAAGCGTCACCTACCCGCGCACTACCGCATTCTCATGCGCATCCAGAAGGCCATTGGCACGCCTACCCAGCAATCGGTGATTGCCAGGGAATTCGCGAAAATGAAATCCATTTCCATTGACTACGGCATCATGGAGAAGGTGCGGAGCATGTACGTGCTGCCGGTAGACCTTGGATGGGCTGACATTGGCCACTGGCGAACCGTGCGTGACGTCCTCCAGAGCGCTCAGGGCGAGAACGTCGTGCGGGGCAAGCACATTGGCAGCGCAAAGAATTCGTTGATCTACAGCTACACCAAGCGCGTCATCGCAACCGCCGGGGTGAGCGACCTCATCATCGTCGACATGGAGGATGCGCTCCTCGTTTGCCCAGCCGACCACGCTCAGGATGTGAAGCGCATCGTGGATGAGCTGAAGGCCAAGAAGTTGAAGCGACTCCTCTAATGCGCGCGCGGATTACCCTGGGTATTGTCGCGGCGCTCCTCGTGCTGGGTATTGGGAGCATCGTCACGTTCTTCCACCTCGTCGGCGCACCAGGGCCTAACCCCAACCCCGTCACCGTGACGATTGCCACGGGCACGAGCGCGCAGGCAATCGCCACCCAGCTGCACGAGGCTAGCGTTCTCTCGCGTCCATTCCTCCTCACGACGTACGCCACGCTCGAAGGTGCGCGTGACGACTTCGTGGCGGGAACGTTCACCCTGCCCGCGCGCGTTTCCGTGCGCAAGGCGCTCGACATTCTCACGACACTCCCAGACGCTAGCGAGGTCACCGTGCGGGTACCCGAGAGTGCAACAGCACGGGACATTGCCGCCCTCCTCGAGCAGGCCGAGGTCATTCCGAGTAGTGAATTCCTCGAAGCTGTGTCGACCACAGATTCCCGAACAATTGCGCCTGATCGGACGTACGACTTCCTTCGAGACAAACCGCAGAGCGCAACTCTCGAAGGGTACCTATTCCCGGATACGTACCGTTTCTACACCGATGCAACAGCAGCGCATGTAGTGAGGAAGTTCCTCGATACGTTTGAGAGCAAGGTCTCGAGCGAGATCCTCGCGAACATTCGAAGTAGCGGGCGCACGGTCTTCGAAGTGGTAACGCTGGCGAGCATTGTCGATAAGGAAGTGCGCACGGATCGCGACCGCCGCCTTGCCGCAGGGTTGTTCTGGAAGCGTCTGGAAATTGGCATGGCCCTGCAATCCGATGCCACGGTGAACTACGTTACTGGCAAGCAGGAGTTGCAGCCGAGTGCCAGTGACCTCACCGCCGAGTCCCCGTACAACACCTACAAGTACCCCGGACTACCTCCCGGACCGATTGGGAATCCCAGCCTCTCCGCCATACGCGCAACCGCCAACCCCGAAGCATCGGAGTACCTATACTTCCTCCACGCGCCAGATGGTACGACGTACTTCAGCGCAACGTACGCGGAGCACCTCGCGTATAAGGCGAAGTACCTCGACTAGCATGCCCACCCGACCACCCATTGTCATTTCCCTCGGCGGTTCGCTGGTCATGCCCGAGCAGTTGGACGTTCGCTTTCTCAAGCGTTTTGCTTCGCTCATCACCACGTACGTTCGCGCTGGTCGGCGATTCATCATCATTGTTGGTGGTGGGAAAATTGCGCGGCACTACCAAGCTGCCGCGAAACGCGTCACCAAACTCACGCGGGAGGATTTGGATTGGCTGGGCATTCACGCCACGCGGTTGAACGCCCACCTCCTGCGAACCGTGTTCCGCACGCACGCCTACTCGCGCATTATCACCAACCGGAGGAAAATTCCCCCGCACGTCCGCCAGCCCATCGTCATTGCTGCAGGTTTCACCCCTGGGTCATCCACAGACTACAATGCCGTGCTCCTCGCCCGCGCGTACAAGGCGACTACCATCCTCAACCTCTCGAACATCGATTGGGTGTACGATGCGGATCCGCGCACGCACGCGCACGCGAAACCCTTGCAGACCATGACGTGGAAAGCATTCCAGAAGCTCGTAGGCACGACGTGGGATCCCGGTGCCAACGTCCCGTTCGATCCGGTGGCGAGCCGCTGGGCAGCGCGGTGGAAGATGCGTGTCATCATAACGCGCGGTACGGATTTCGCGAACCTCCGGAAACTCCTGGATGACCGGGCGGCGCGCGGAACGGTTATCAGCAATTAGAAAACCTCGCTGGAGCGAACTCACGGGCGAGGTTTTTTTGGTTGGACGATGAGCGCATCGTACACGACGGTGTAGTCACGCGGCCGCGTTTCGCTCTCGTACTCCACGAGGTACAGGGGGATTGCGGGGAGGTGCCCCAGGTGTGCATTTTCGTGCTCGTGCGATTGGATGACGCGCAGGAGTGTACCCTGCCGAACGACGCCTGCCATAACGTCGCGGAAGAGTATACGTGCGTCTGGGCGAGCGGCCGGCGTAGGCTGGGAAGGGGGTTGGGCTGCGCTCGCGAGCTGTGGTGCAGGAGCGGGCGTGCCACGTGGGAGTTCGGGTTCATCGTCGTCCCAGTGCATGAGATCGTGCATGGCCTACCTCCAAGAAAATGTGCCAGTTCTGTTGTAGGGGGACTGTAGTACTGTTGCAGGATATGGGCAAGCCCTTGACGGGTTGCACCGCCCCTGGTACAGTACGCACTACGGTATCCCAAGACCGTCGGTAGCCCCACAGAAAAGGGGCGGAAATCCGACGCAGGAGCATCCGACCTCTGCCCGATGACGGGACGGGGTCAACGTCTCTGGGAACTCCCCAGTTTTTTTACACGTAACTATGGCAAAATCCCGACAGCAGAAAGAGGCGAGTATCCAGAAGTTCCAAGATCACTTAGGGACGATGAAGGTTGCAGTGTTCGCCGCAACTGATGGTCTGACGGTGAAGGAGAACACGCAGCTGCGCAAGAATTTGCGTGCCGCTGACGTGAGCTTCGTGGGCGTGAAGAAGACGCTCCTCCGTAAAGCCCTGCAGACCGCTGGTCTCGATGTTACCCCGCTCGCCGCATTCCGCGGTAATGCTGCGGTTGCATTCGGCACTGCCGATGAGGTGCAGCCAGCATCCGTCCTGCACGCGTTTGCGAAGACGAACAAGAATCTGAAGTTCATGGGCGGTATCCTCAATGGTACCTGGATGACCGCTGCGCAGGTAACCGCACTCGCGAAGCTCCCGAGCAAGCAGGATCTCATTGCGAAGGTTGTCTGGACAATCAAGGCACCGCTGACTGGCTTCGCGAATGTCCTAGCGGGCCCCATGCGCGGCTTCGTGCAGGTACTCAAGGCGAAGTCAGAGAAAGCGGCGTAGTTCTATCACTCATTCATTTCCCCATTAACCCACACCCATATGGCAGATGAACAGAAGGTCGTCGAGGTACCAGAGAAGTTCAAGGCCCTCGTCGAGCAGATTGAGAAGCTCTCGGTCTTAGACCTCGCAGAGCTCGTGAAGGTTCTGGAAGAGAAGTTCGGCGTCTCCGCCGCCGCTCCTATGATGGTTGGCGCAATGCCGGCCGCTGGAGCTGCTGGTGATGCCGGAGCCGGTGAGGAGAAGTCGACCTTCGACGTCGAGCTCACGAGCGCTGGTGGCAGCAAGATTGCCGTCATCAAGGTACTCCGGGAAGCAACCGGCCAAGGCTTGAAGGAAGCGAAAGACATGGCCGATGGCGCACCGAAAGTGGTGAAGCAGAATGCCACGAAGGAAGAAGCTGACGAGCTGAAGAAGAAGCTCGAGGAAGCTGGCGCGACGGTTACGCTGAAGTAAGAACCCTAAATTAGAATGTGAAAAGCGGACTCAGAAATGACTCCGCTTTTCATTTTGTCATTTTCGTCCTATGTTTTGATCATGAATAAGAGTATCGATGAGCGCATAAGTGAATTACGCACGTCTCTTCGTGCAATAGATAATGCGAATGACCATTTTGAACGTACTGGTGATGAGGCATATTTATATGATATTGCAGGACGTGTTCGTGCGTTAGTATGTACCGGAGGGAGAACAATGAGCCCCTTGCTAATCCAACTTAGTAAAGAATTAGGTATAGAATTAGAGATTTGTTCACTTCCTCCTAGAAAGGTCAGTAACGAAGAAATAAATGCAAGCGAAGTGATTGGTAAAACTTGGTCAACACGACCTAAGAGAAATTTTAGGAAGTATTCTTTAGAAGAATGGTTTGATACGCCAATATATTTTTTACGAAAAACTCAGGTTTTTCTTACTAGAAACTATGTAATCCGAGAAATCGCAGAGAAAGAGGGTGGGGCACATTTTGATAAAAAACTCACACCTCTTATTTTGCAGTTAAAGGGAGTGTGTTATGAAATTGGTAGCTCTAAAAAAATAAATGGCACTCAAATGATTCTTCTCGATGTTGCGCCAGCAGTTTTTTTCTTAGGGCAAAGTCTATTATTATTGAATGAACTAAAGAGAACAGTGGATAATATAGTATTCTCTGAACAAGGCAGACGAAGACGTGTTATTGTTCTTAAGAGGGAAATGCGCAGACTCAGTAATATTTTTGAGAATCTCCGACCATTCGGTATGTATTCTTTTGAGTTGGAGATTCCAAAATCCTGAAAACTTACTAATGATTTCGAGATTTTACCTGTGTTTGACTTTCGGCTTTTCTTCGGGTATACTACGAACCAGCGCCTATGCTGGTTTTCCACGAGCAGCCACATGCGAAAGTTCGCGTTTTCGTTGACTTCAATGGGCAGAAAGTTACGCCCAAAGCCTTTGTGTGGGGCGGGAAGCGGTACGATATCCACAGTTTGAACTTGGTCTACCAGCGGCGGCGGGGGAAGGGCTACGATTGGTGCTTTGCTGTTTCTGACCTCGCGAATGCGTACGTCCTTGCGTACAACCCCGAGAGTCTGGAGTGGTTTCTCGAGGAGGTACAGGGGCAGTAAAAAATAGGCGTGAACACGGTGTTCACGCCCTTCTTCCCTCTTCTTCCCCAAGTGACCCACCTGCAAAGATCATGCTGTTGAGGTACCCCCTCGGTTACCTCATGTTCTGGAAGAGGGGATATCCACGTTCACCCTAGCACACCCCATGCAACGCGTCATTCTCCACCTCGACATGAATTCGTACTTCGCCTCGGTTGAACAGCAGGCGAATCCGTTCCTGCGCGGGCAGCCGGTTGCTGTCCTCGCGACGATGACGAGTCATGGCTGCGCGCTGGCATCGTCGAAAGAGGCAAAGGCGTACGGGGTGAAGACAGGCGTGCGAGCAGCAGAAGCGCAGCAGCTCTGCCCGCACATTCGATTCGTGCCCGTCGATCCGCCGAAGTACCGCAGCACCACGAAGCGCATCTTCAAGATCCTCGCTGAGTACAGCGAGGCCATGGAGCCGTACTCTATCGACGAGGCATTCTTGAACCTCACGGGTCTCGTACCGTCGCTGGAGGTTGGGGCGCAGCGTGGGTACGAAATCCAGCAGCGGATTCGGGATGAGGTAGGGGAGTGGCTGACGTGCTCTATGGGCGTCGCACCCACGCGCTGGCTCGCGAAGTTCGGTGGTGACACTGCTCCGAAAGGCAAACTGGTCATCCTGCACCGTAAGAATTTGCCTGCGTACCTCGCTGGCCGAGATGTGCAGGAGGCCTGGGGCATTGCCGAGGCGACGGCGCGTCACCTCAACGCACTCGGCATTCGCACGCTGGACGAGCTGCGCGCGGCATCACCGGTGAACCTCATGGAGAGTCTCGGCATCCGCGGCTACGAGCTATGGGCGAACGTGAACGCTGTGGAGCTCGGTGGTTTGGCACAGGAGCGGCTTCCGAAGTCCATTGGCCATAGCCACGTGCTCCGCGTCCGAAATCGTGACGCGCGCTTCCACAAGGCACTCGTCATGCGGCTGTGCGAGCGAGCTGGCCGACGGATGCGCAACCTGGGCCTCGAAGCGCGGGGCGTGTACGCGCAGGTCAGCATCGACCCCGGCGGGTCTGTTGGTGGTAGTAGGAAAGTTTTCTTCCCAATTACCACGACGCACCAGCTCTTCCAACACGTGTGGGACCTTGTCGGTAGCGCGCTACGCCGTGGAACGCCGACGTTCTACGCCCTCGGCGTGTTCCGCCTCCAACCCGTATCTGGCCAGCAGTCACTCTTCACGAAGCGCCCGCCTGCCGCGCTCGCTCGAGCAATTGATTGGATCAATAACCGCTACGGCGAGGAGACCATCGTGCAGGGTGAGCTCATCCAGCTTGGGGGAGACGTTGCGCCCGATCGGATTGGTTTCCGGAAGACCGTTGATGGCGACACGTCGCTGCACGCGCCTTGACGCTTCCCGCGCCGTGCTGTAGGTGTACGTGTAGGCTACACACAAGGAGGTTGCAGTGCAGGAAGCTCTTTGGTCCGTCGTGATCGTCGTCCTCGTTCTGGGCGGGTTCATTGGTCTCATGCGTTTCTGCCGTTGGCTTCGGCGCCGCCCCAATGCCGCCACGCGCGTGCCCCGGCACTCGACGTACGTCGACAAACGCTGGCAGCGCCTGTAGCGCTGCCACTCTAGCTCCAATCGCATGTCGGTTGGAGCTACTCTTTTTGCACGTCGATCCGCTGGATGCTCGTTCCGTTGAGTACGTAGATCTTCTGGTTTCGCTCGTCCACCGTTAGAGCGCTCGCATTGGAAAAACTTTCGTGCACGTACTGGTTGATGAACTTCCCAGCTTTCGTGAAGGCGACGATGCGCGAGCCCGTGGTATCGAGGACGTACAGGTTCTGCAGGTTGACGTCCGCTGCAATTCTCTTGCCGGATTGCAAGGGCGGCTCAATGGCAGACAGGGTGAGCGTTTGCCGCTGGCCCTGGGTGAACTTGAGCACCTCTCCATTGCGGGTGAGTACGTAAATTGACCCGTCAACTGCTAGGTCAGCTGCAGTGCTGACGTCCACCTCTTGCCGGAGCCACGCACTCGCCTGGAAACCACTACCACTCCGCGTCGCCCGGAGGATGGCGCTGTTCGCCACATCTACCGTGTAGAGTGCAGCGTTGTAGCTGGCGAAGCCGACGAGGTTAGCATTAGGGTTCGGTAGTGTGAGCGCCACGCGCGTGCCTGTCCGTGCTGCTGTGCGCTGTTCTACGACGTCGAGGTTGGTTGCGAGCGCCATCAGGGCGCCGCTTCCGTAGGCAGTGAGCTCTTGCACTCCGGGCGTGCCGGGGAGCGTTGCTGGTTGACGGGTTTCTCCGTCTGTGGCGGTTACTGCGTACGCTGCATTCGTAGCGCCATCAATGGTGTAGAGCGACCCACCCAGGAGCACGAGTCCCACGGGTTGCACGCCTACGTCGAAGGTCTTCACGACCGTGGGCGTGGCAGCCACCTCATGCCGCGTCTGCGCGAGCGTTGATGAAATAGCCTCGGTGAGTTCGGTCCGACGTTCTTCTTTGATTGCTTTTTCCGCTAACCCCTCGAGTTTCGCCTGTGCCTCACGGAGGAGTGTTCGCGCGCGGTCCTCATCACCGTAGATGATGCTCGAGCGCGCTTGCTCCACTGCTTGCTCAACCGAGGTGATTGCCTCCTGGTTTGCTTTCGCTGTGGCGGTACGTTGGCGCTGTAGTCCGATGACAATGAGCGAGAGTGCGAATACCGCGGCAACGCCCACTGTGCCGTAGACGAGGAGTTTGGATCGCCGCGGTAGTGCCTGCACGTCGGTCACGCTCTGCTCTATGCGCGCGGGAATTTGCTGGGGAGTTTTCCGAACGACGCTCGCCAGACGCTGGACGGCGGAGAGGAGCTTCGGCGTGGCGCGAAGTGCTTGGCGACTGCGCTGCCAAATGAATTGTGGCACCGTTTGGAATACTGTTCGTCGGAGCGCGCTCGTCGTTGGTCGGGGTGCCACGCCAGAGGGCGCGAACGTTACTCGGTTCCGTGGTCGCACCTCGAGCACTTCTTCGCGCTCAGGTTCAAGAGCTGGGGAAATGCGTGTAGGTTTGCGTAGCACCCAAGAACGGAAGAGCACGCGTCCTCCTTGCGCAGTGCGCTTGAGCCAGCGGTGCAGAGCAGGCCAGACAGATGGGGTGAGGAGTGCTTGGGTCTGCGCAGACTTGGCCAGCATCGCATCCATGGATTGCTGCGGTGCGCCCGGGAGGATAGCTTGCCGTTGGGTTTCCTGTGGTCGGTCGGGAATGACGACCGCGCTCGCTTGCAGGATGACCGCGGCGAAGGCCGCTTGCGTGGGGTCGACGCGCAGCGTGGTTTCGAGTTGGCGCGCGGCACCGCCGAGTGGAGCCTCGACCACCGTACGTCGGAGTTTTTCAACGGAGAAGAAATCAAGGAGGTTTGCTGTTCCAAAGAGAATAGCGTCGCTGCCTTTGAGCGATCCCGAAGCAATCGAGGTGAAGGCTTTCAATGGGTTGACCTTTCGCGTCGTCGCTCGTTGGTTACCGAGGAGATCGACGACGTGCTTGTCGTGCATGATGAAGCCGACGAGTTGACCAACGTCCGTGAAGTGTACTTCGTGGTCGCGTACGGCGAAGAGCACCATGGAGAGTGCGTCGAGCCAGGCGGTGCCGAAGTCTGCAGCGAGTTCGCCAATGTAGCGGTTGCACGCCTGCACGGTGTGCTCGAAAGCAACGTGGGCGTGGACTTCTGGCGACGTGTAGTATGCGGCTTTCAGGAAGTCCTGCAGGCGGCTGAGGAGCTCATGGTAAATACGCTCGTTGGGTACGAGTTCTGCGACGAAGCCAAGTTGACCAAGTGCGCGCTCTTCTGCGGGGCTAGGCCGAGCAATGAAGACGTGGGTCGTAGACCGGCTTCGGGTGGCGTCGTAGATGAGGAGTTTATCTATACTTCCCATGCATTTCTTGTTCGCGTCAAGTAGTCAAAGTATACTACAGGGACTCTGCACAAGCGAACGGCATACCCCATGGTTCACACCCTCTTCGGCACCCCGGCTCGGCACGCCATCCTGCGCGCGCTGGTCTTCAATCCAGACCGAAAATACAGCGTTCGTGACTTCCATAAGAAGTACGGTCTCGCCCCAGCGAGCACCCGTGCTGAACTCCAGCGGCTCGTCGATGGCGGGCTCGTGCTGCACGCTCCCGTGGATGGCACCGCGCACTACACGATGAACGTGAACTACCCGCTGTACCCAGAGCTCCGGGCGCTCTTCGTGAAGGCACAGCTCATGACCGAGTACGATTTTGGAAAGCACATCCAGCGGCTCGGGCGCGTTGCGTACGCAGTGCTCACCGGCATTTTCACGAACGTACCCGAAGCGCGAACCGACATTCTCATCGTCGGCACCGTACACCGTTTGAAAATACGACGACTCATTCGCAAGCTCCAGCGCGAGATGGACCACGACCTGCGGTTTACGGTCATGTCGCGGCGCGAGTTCCAGTACCGCAAGGACATTACCGACCGCTTTCTCTACGACATTCTTGAGAATCGAAAAGTTGTCCTCGTCGACACGCTGCGCACGTGACTACCGCCCTCGCACTCATTGCTGACGCGCGTGGCATCCTTGTGGTGAGTTCACAGGGTGATCGGCAGCGATCGCAGCGCGTATCCTGGAAACAGCGCGCAGGCATAGTGCGGGCGATTGCAGCACTGCAATCCCGCAGCCGCACTCTCCAGGGTATTATCGTTTGCGTGCACGGCGTGTCATTCGCGGCAGCGCGTGTCATTGTGAGCACCGCGAATGCGCTTGCCTACGCAACGCCGTGCGCTGTCGTGCGCGTTCCCGCGCGCGCGGGTATCTCGCCGCAGCAGGTGCTCCGTGCAGGTCGCGCCGTACTCGAGGGGGCTCACCCGCGCTGGGTGATCCCAGAGTACGATGCTCCGCCGAACATTTCTCAACCACACCGCGGCGTTCGATTCCACGAGAATGCAGGCGGCATCGTTTTCGATCCTGTACGAAATGCGCTTCTCTTCGTGCAACGGAAAGACAATGGTGTCATGGGCACGCCGAAAGGTCACCGTGAACCTGGTGAGCCACTCATTGTTACGGCGAAGCGCGAAATTGCAGAGGAGACCGGGATTGCAGACATCGAGGTGCTCGCGACGCTCCCCAGCGTTACCTACCTCTCCGATGACCACGGGAAGCTGGAACGAAAAATTCCGCACCACTTGCACCACTACCTCTTCGCGCGCACGACGCGACGCACTGTTCCGCGCGTGCGTACTGGAGAAGTAGCGAACCTGCGGCTCGTGTGGCTTCCGGCGCCACCCCCGAAAATTCCAAAGGAGTTGCACAGGGATTTACGTCCGGTTCTCACACGCGCGGTTTCCATCCTCCGCGCGCGAAAGCTCATCCCGCCTAATCGCCGAACGCTTCCTACGCCGCAACGCTAAGGGGGCGTGGAATCTGCGTAGTGCTTGGGAAAACGAGTGGGCTACACTCCTGTCGGAAGGGGAGTGGCTGTACGTCGGTTGCGTAGTAACCGTGCAGGCGCGCGAGCGTGGGGCCGCCGTGGGCGCGCACGTCGTCACGCTGGAGCTGGAGGAAGTGCCACGCCGTTGGCACGCCGAGGTGGACGAGCGCGCGTGCCGTTCGGCGACCAATGTTCGGAATGCTCGCAACGGGAATTGTGCGTAGCGTTGCTTCCTCATGATTATCGAGGTAGCGGAAGCCAGGCTCGGCGCAGCTGGATGCAGCGAGGAGCGCGAAGTGCGCTGTTGGCCCCATGCCGACCACGACGTTACACTCCAGTTCTCGCCAGCATGCCTGCTGGATGTGCAGGAAAATTGCAGCTCGCTCGAGGGCATTCGCAACTGGGATGATGAGCGTGGCGCTCTGTCCATCCGCGGTCACGCTAACCACCCTCCCCCAACGCGCGGCGAGTGTTCGGAACGCGCGGCGAAAACCTTCACCGCGCTGGTAGTTCCAGCTGCGCGCTACGAGCCGCGGGATGCGCGTGCGTGCAATTGCAACGCGCATGCCAGTGCGCGCCCCAAGAGAGCGCGCGAGGTCGTTCGCGTCGAGAATGCGCTCACCTTGCTCGCGCGCGCCAGTCATGACGAGTGGTTGTGATCGCAGCGAAGGGTGGAGGGCCTCTTCAACGCTAGCAATGAAGTGCCAGAGACGGACGTGCGCCACGCACGTCGCAGTACTGGTTCCGCTGCGCGAGAGTTTTGCGAAGATGTTCATGGCCGAAGGAAAACCGAAGACTGTGAGGAAAAAAATTACGCGTACTTGCGAATGACCCCAATGACCTTTCCCTGGATGGTTACGTTCTGCACATCAATGGGTTTGTAGTTTGCGTTCGCTGGTTGCAGCCGTACGAAGTTCTTCTTCTTGAAGAAGCGCTTCAGCGTTGCGGTGCCGTCGTCCAGAAGGGCAACCACCATATCACCATCACGAGCGAGCTGGCTCTTCTCCACAACGACGAAGTCGCCATCGGCGACGAGGCTCTCAATCATCGAATCACCGCGTACCTTGAGGATGTACGCGTGCTTCCGACCCACGAGCTCGCGGGGGACGGCAATCATGTCCTGCTTCTCTTCCACCGCTTCAATGGGTGAGCCAGCGGCAATGGTGCCTACGAGGGGGAGGAGGAATGACTGCGCGTCTGCTTCGGTATCTCGCGATTGCTCGGCGAGCTCTATTCCGCGAGCGTTGTTCCTATCGCGCTTGATGAAACCCGCTTCCTCGAGGAATGCCAGGTGTTCGTGCACGGTTGCCAGTGACGAGAGCTTGAACGCTTTAGCAATTTCCGTGAGCGTGGGCGCGTAGCCGTTGTTCTGGATGTACGTCTGGAGGTACTCCAGGATCGCGCGCTTCTGCTTGTGGAGGATTGGAGCCATAAGTGCAGGGGAGTATACCCGAAGGAAAGCCGAATCGCAATACGCGTATGAAGAATTCTCAATGTTTACTGAGCGCTAGATGTACTCGTTCCTTTTTGCCTGTGGATAACTTTTTCGCTAACTGTAGCTAAGGAAATGCCATTGCCAGTCAAACTGAGCATGAAAAATCAGGAAAATGTGGATATATGGCCTTGACCATGCGAGAACCATCGCGTATGATTGCCTTCCTAAAGAAACATAGACCAGTGATTTGAAAACTCGGTAGAGTCCGCAACATTGAAGGGCGCAGCAAGTTGACCATTCGTGGTCACCATACGTGTCGGCACGTTCCGCAGCGCTGCTGCAAACCCGCAACTTCACTCCGGTGAAGCATTGCTCCTAGAGCACCACTGAACGCACGTAGAGAGTACTACCTCCGTGCACCCGATCATGAGCTTGCCTGTTCGTAACCGAACACGCGTGAACGCTCATCGATCGTGATCGGTGCAACACTAGCAGACTGGTTTGCCTGCCCACCTTTTCCAGCCCCAGTGGCTGATGTTATGACCTACCGATTTTCACTAGGGGCACATGTAACAGTGTGCCCCTCTTTTTTTAGTCTGCAGATCAGGTGCTACACTACACGCATGCAACAGGCGCAGTGGTTCCTCGGCATTGATGGTGGCGGCACGAAGACCGAGGCTTTACTCGGCCAAGATGTTCGCCGTGCAGCGTGGGGGAAGGCTGGCCCGTCGAACCCACACGCAGTTGGCGTGCTGGCGGCAGCAAAGAATGTGAAGGCTGCAGTTCTGTCTGCTGAAAAGGCTGTTGGGCGCAAGCGTCCGTATCATACGGTCGTTGGTTTGGCGGGGATGGATACGCCGCGAGATGTTGCGGCTATGCACCGGGCGCTGACGAAGGAGATGCGCGGCATACTCGTGCCAGGCTGGACATTGGTGAATGACATTGTCATCGCGTACCGATCCGGAACGGCTGCGAAGCACGGCGCCGTGGTCATTGCCGGAACAGGGTCGAACGCTTTTGCGCGTGGGCCACGAGGTTTGGCGCACGCGGGTGGTCGCGGCCACCGCCTTGCTGACGAGGGGTCGGGCTACAGCCAGGGTCTTGCCGCGCTCCACGCCGTGACAAAAGCCGACGATGGACGCGGACCGAAGACGCTGCTCACCAAACACGTACTCGCGCACTTCCACGTGCGGAAGCCGTCCGATCTCATTCGCATCGTGTACGATCCGGCGTTTGGCAAGCCGCAGATTGCCAGCCTCGCGCCGTACGTCCAGGCCGCGGCCGAGAGAGGGGACGCAGTTGCACGAGAGATTTTCATAGCCGCAGCACGAGAACTCGCACTCCTCGCAACCACCGTCATACGGAAGAGTGGATTGCAGCGCGCAGCTTTCCCACTCGTCACCGTTGGTGGCATCTTCAAGTGCCCAATTATTTTACCCGTGCACTTCCGCGCTGTAGTACGACGCACTGCCCCGAACGTGGTGTTCATCCGGCCACCGCAGCGACCAGCACTGGGAGCGTGGCTGATGGCGTCTGCACGATGAGTGGGACGCAGCCCATTTTTTCCGTTAGTGAATTCGTTCAGGCTCTGAAAGTGCACTTGGGCAGGCTTGGGCAAGTCGTCGTAGAAGGTGAAGTCGCTGACTTTCGCGGTATTAGCCGAGAGACGCTCGTCTTCTTTGAAATTAAAGATGAAGGCAGCCGATTGCGCTGCTTCATGTTGGCACACGAATTGAATTGTGATCTCGCCGATGGGCTCGCTGTACGCGTTACCGCGACGTCATCAGTGTTCGTGAAGAACGGGGGACTGCACTTGCGTGTTTCCAAAGTTGAGTTGGTCGGTCACGGTGCTTTGCAGCAAGCGCTAGAAAAGACCAAGAAGAAATTGGAAGCTGAAGGTGTATTTGCAGGTGAACGGAAGCGCGCAATTCCGGCATTCCCTGAACGTATCGGTCTCATCACCTCGAAAGACGCCGCAGCCAAGACTGACGTGCTGCGCGTGCTTGAGAACCGCTGGCCGCTGTCTACAGTCGTTTTATTTCCCGTGGGCGTGCAAGGCACGGGCGCAATCGCTTCCATCGTGAGTGCACTAGCAAAGTGCGGGAAGCACAAACTCGACGTGATCATCCTCACCCGGGGTGGCGGCAGCCTGGAAGACTTGCAAGCGTTCAATAGCGAGTTGGTTGCCCGCGCAATTTTTTCATGCAGCGTGCCGGTGGTTACCGGGATTGGGCACGAGCGAGACTGGACTATTGCCGACCTGGTGGCTGACGTGCGTGGCGCCACGCCCAGCAATGCCGCGGAAATCGTTAGTCCGGATATCCAACAGGTTGCATCAGACCTCGTGAGCTTGACGGCCAGGATGAATGACGGCTGGCGTCAAGCGCTGGGGGAGTGGGAGGATCGATTGCTGCACGTCTGGCGGGACATCACGGGGGTGCTGCAGGGCACGTGGCATAAAGTAACGTCGTTCCAGTTGCACATAACGCATGCCTGGAATCTTGGTATAGAGCGTGTTCACGCGCGCCTGTTGAATGCGACGAAATTGGTACGAAGCCTTTCTCCACTCGCAACGCTTGAGCGCGGGTATTCACTTACCCTGAAAGATGGGAAAGTCCTCACCGATGCTCGGGTGGTGCACAAAGGAGACCGCTTGCAAACCCGGTTAAAGCGTGGCACACTTCGCTCTACTATTACGTAAACTATGGCAAAGAAATCTCAATCTTCATTCGCCAATGATTTTGCCGAGCTGGAAGCGCTCGCCCAGAAGTTTGAATCCGGCGCTTTTGACGTAGAACAAGGCCTGGCCGATTTTGAACGTGGCATGGCTTTGGCGAAACAGCTTAAGGATCGGCTGAAAACCGTGGAGCAGAAAGTTGAAACGATTACCGCGAAGTACCGTTCCACTCCC
>JBGSPR010000004.1:0-3685 GCA_041738495.1 Patescibacteria group bacterium | reverse complement strand
CGCCGCTGCCACCCTGGTGAGCGGCACCGTGCTGTTCTGCATGGGCATGTACTGGGCGCGCGGGGTCATTCGCGTGCCGTGGCAGCGCTTGATTTCTCGCCTCCTGCGCGTGTACGGTGCCGCGGTCGTTGCGGGGTTGCTCATCTTCCCGTTCCGCAATGCCTTCCCGGTGTTCGTGGGTGGCCGTCGCGCAGACGTCCTGCTGTGGACGTTCATCTTCGCGCTCATCTACGTTGCGGGGCTGCTGTTCTTCAAGGGCGTGAAGCGGGAAGAGCTCTCGGCACTGTGGCGCATCCTTCGCCGTAAACCCGCGTAGAGCATGCGCGTGCTCCTCATCACCACAACCTTCCTCCCTGCCTACGGCGGCGTGGAGCGGTTCTTGGCGCACCTGTTTGGTCAGCGGGATGATATTCACGTCGACGTCCTCACCGAACCGGGCGCCAGTGTCGTGGCTGGCTGGAAGCTCATTCGGCAGCCCCTGCTCACCGGCAGGATTCGCCCCCGCTGGTTGGGTACGTACAGCCGATTCGCCAAGCTCACCCAGAAGCACGAGTACGACGTCATCGTGCTCGGCCACTACGCGCCGTACCTAGCTGCAGCTTTGCGCTGCCGCAAGAAGTTCGGTACCAAGGTGGTGGTCATTACGCACGGCATGGACGTGCTGAGCTACGATACTGCTGGTGGTCTGCGTCGCAGGATGCTCCGTGCGAATTTGCCGAAAGCTGATCTCGTGGTTGCGAATAGTCAGTTTACCAACGGGCACCTCAAGCGTTTGGGTGTGGCCGAAAGCCGACGGGTAATCATTACTCCTGGTGCGGACCTACCCGAAGCTTTGATGAGTAAAGCTGAAGCACGGAAAACCCTCAACGTGCCGCAGGATGCACAACTCATTCTCACCGTGGGTCGCCTCGTCCAACGCAAAGGTCATGTGCTGGCGGTTGATGCCGTCGCCTCGCTCGCAGAAAAGTACTCAAACCTGCGCTACCTCATTGTTGGTCGGGGGCAGGAAGAAGGGAATATCCGCGCCCGCATTGCCAAGCACAAGCTAGAACAGCGCATCCACGTGCTCAACAATGTGGAAGACACCAGCGTGGTCTACGCCGCCGCTGACCTCTTTGTCTTCCCCAGCTTCGAAGGCAAGAAAGGGGACGTGGAAGGTTTTGGCTTAGTGAGCGTGGAAGCCCAAGCGCACGGCTTGCCTGTCATCGCCAGCAACACTGGTGGCATACCCGAGACCATCAACCCAGGCATCACTGGCGAGCTGGTTGCCCCCGGGAAACCCGACGAACTCGCGCAGGCAATCGTGCCATTCCTCGCCCAGCCCGACAAGCTGGTTCGCTACAGCCAGCGGGCCAGAAAATTTGCAGCCGAGCAGTTCGGCTGGGAAGTGCGGCGCGAGCGCATTGCCGAACTGCTGGATATTGTCAGCGAGATTCCGAAAGTAAAAATAAGCGTGGTCATCCCAGCGTTCAACAGCGCCAAGACCTTGGGCGTCACGCTCAATGGCTTGCAAGCCCAAACCCTCAAACCCGCGGAAATCGTGGTCGTGGATGACGGGTCTACAGACCGTACGGCCGACGTTGCCAAGCGTTTTCCCGTGCAGCTCATCCGGCAAGAGAATAAAGGCGCCCCGGCTGCTCGTAACGCTGGGTTTGCCAACACCACCGGGGACTTCGTGCTCTACTGCGACGCCGACGTGATGCTGCAGCCCACCATGCTGGAGAGCATGGCCCGCGCGCTTCTCCTGCACCCCGAAGCCGGCTATGCCTATTGTGACTTCAAGTTCGGCTGGCATACGTTTGACTTGTTCGACTTTGACCCCGAGCGGTTGCTAAAGGCCAACTACATTTCGACCATGTCTCTGCTCCGGCGGGAACATTGCATCGGTTTTGATGAAAGTCTAAAGCGGTATCAGGACTGGGATCTATGGAAAAGGCTTTTACAAAAGGGCGTGCGCGGCATATGGGTAAAAGCTCGATTGTTCAATGCTGGTTTCGGAGGTATTAGCAAAGATTCGGCTAGGGATGTGATTAAGCTAATGAAGCAGAAATTGGGTTGATTAAACAGGGGAAATAGAGGATGATGACGATAAGAATTGCGTACTCCATCCTCGCCATACTCTGCGGCGCATTTTTGATTGGCTTTGGCGGCTACGATGACAGCCCCGGGGCGCAGGGGCTTGGGGTACTGGTGGTAATTTTTGGAGTTGTTATGATACTCAAGAACATGAAGAAGAAATTCGCCAAACCACTTTGAGTATGAAAGTCATTTCCGGTGGTGTCGCGCACAAGGTAGCTCCAGATTTACAAAAAGCTTTGCTGGCGAGCAAGGCCGCTCTGCGTGCGTGGGAAAGCCTTACCCCGCTCGCCCGCAACGAGTGGATTTGCTGGGTGGAATTCGTGAAGACCCCAGAGAAGCGGAAAGAGCACATACGCCGAGTGGTATCTGAACTCAAAGAAGGCAAGCGAAGGCCATGTTGCTGGTTGGGCTGCACGCACCGCAAAGATAAACCCCTCAGCCCGTCGCAGAAGTTTATTCTGAAGAGAAAATAGTCTATGGCTGAACTCAAAACCAAAAAGACCACAGCGAGCGTTTCGAAGTTCATCAATGCTATTCCAGATGAGGGTCGACGCGAAGATGCGAGAGTGCTCGTGAAACTCTTTTCCCAGGTAACGGGCAAAAAACCTGCCATGTGGGGCACAGCGATTGTGGGGTACGGGCAGTACCACTACAAATCCGAACGCAGTAACCAAGAAGGTGATTGGCCGCTGGTTGCCTTTTCCCCACGAAAGCAGAATCTGACGCTGTACGTCATGTCCGGCTTGAAGCCAGCGGATGTGAAAAACCTCGGCCCGCACACCACGAGCGTGGGCTGCCTCTATATCAAGCGGCTCTCTGACGTGGACCTTCGCGTGCTCAAAGCCGTACTTGCGAAGTCATTTGCAACCATGCAGAAGATGTACCCGAAGGGGTAGGGAGTTGGAAGCATGCATATTTGGGCTTGACGGATGGTCGAGTCAGAATTAGTGTAGTTGGAAACTAGACATTGTTGCTTACCAAATACATTTCCTTGATCTGGAAAAAGGGAAAAGGAGGAATTCATGGTACGCGTGTTACGGGTACTCATTCTCACCGTGGTGCTCACCATGGGCGGGAGTGCTCTCCCGAGTATGGTTGACGCGCAGACCCGCGTTGTTGTGTCAGTGACAAAACGCTGCATGAGCTGTAACCGGGAAGTACCTAGTTCATCTCAGGTGGGTATGCGGTGCCCTCACTGTGGCGTTATTTGGGGTCGTGAAATTTCTTCTAGTAGAACGGTGGGCAGTACCGTCTACCAAGAACGTGTAACGCCTCAACCGCCTCCACCATTGTGGTTCTCGCTGAGTTTCGCCAACTACGCGTCTGGCTACATAGAAGCGAACGCGGTGTCACAGTTTGAAAAGTCTCGAGTGCTCTCTAGCGGTTTCGAATTTGGCCTGGGTTTCAATCGGAAGTCGGAGGCGTTCGGGCTGTTCCGCTACCGACACTACGCAGTTGAACACATTGGCCCAGGAGATGATTGGAGTCAGTCATTCTTCGAACTGGGTATACGTTCGCACGTCATCCCGCCTATTGCCAATCTTGCCTACCCAGTCATTGGCGCAGGCGTGGGAGTTACGAAAGTGAGCTACGAATCCGGTTTCTT
>JBGSPR010000065.1:0-13337 GCA_041738495.1 Patescibacteria group bacterium | reverse complement strand
ACGACCGCACCTTCAACGCCCCTCGCCTATCCGTGAGGGGTTTGTTGTACCGCCGTACTCGAATTGGTAGGCAGAGAAGGGATCAAACCTGCGAAAGCGCAAGGCCAGCAGATTTACAGTCTGCCCCGTTTGTCCGGGGTGCTCCCGATGGGTCGCACCCGTTCCGCGCAAAAAAGCGCGGAACCCACTTCGGTACGAACAAGAAATGATGAATTTTTGGTGGGCGGAGAAGGGATCGAACCTTCGAAGGCGCAAGGCCAGCAGATTTACAGTCTGCCCCGTTTGACCACTTCGGTATCCGCCCAGAGCTTTCGCAGGGTAACAGATGACTACTTTTTTTTCAACACCAGCTCTCTAAAATGGCGCTTGCCCTTTTTATATTTTCCTTCTTTAGCAGGTGCAAATGGGTCCGTAAGAGTCTCATGATTCGCTGAAATGCTGCCCTGGGTTATCAGCCGCTTTGCCTCAGATTTTGAAACATCGAACATCTCAACAACAACATCAGTATTCAATACTCCAGAAACAAGCTCAACCTTTGGTATGTCATTTGGTATCTGCTTATGACTAAAGACATTCTCAAAGTGCTCCGTAGCCTTTTGCGCTGCCTTCGCGTCATGGAACTCTTCAACAATTGCACTGGCCAGCTCTACCTTCGCTGCACGGGGATCCTTGGGCTCGAAGAAGTCATTTGGATTAAGGTCGGTGAGAAGTTCCGCGTAGCTCGCCATCGCTCCATCAGGAATCGACATGACCTTCCCGAACATTTCCTCGGGTTCATCGAGCACGCGAATGTAGTTCCCTAAGCTCTTGCTCATCTTCTGCTTCCCATCCGTGCCAACGAGCAAGCGCATGGTCATGACGCCCTGCGGCTTCTGGCCGTAGAACTCTTGCAGTGGTCTAGCTTGAAGCTCGTTGAACGTCTGGTCTGTGCCAATGACCGTGAGATCAGATTGCAACATGACTGAGTCGTAGGCTTGAAGCACGGGGTACACGGGTTCGTGCAGGCCAATTTCCTCACCAGCCTTTCGGCGCTTATCGAACATGTCCCGCTCCAGCATGCGCTGCACCGTAAAGTGACTCATGATGCGAAGCAGTTCTTCGGCGGTCATGGCTTCGTACCACTCGCTATTCCTGCGAATTTCCAGCTTCTCCCTATCCAGGATACGCCCCACTTGGTCGATGTAGGTTTGCGCGGCTTCCTCAACCTCTGCTTTCGAGCGCAACGAGCGTGACTTCACCTTATCGGTAGGGTCACCAAAGCGAGCAGTAAAATCCCCGATGAGGAAGATAATTGTGTGCCCTGCATCCTGAAATTGCCGCAGTTTACGGTAGATAACCGCATGACCAAGGTGGAGGTCGGGCTTCGATGGATCAACCCCATGCTTTATACGGAGCTTCTTCCCACTTTGCAGGAGCGCTTCAACTTCCCGCCGAACAATGAGGTCTGCAACACCCCGTCGGAGCATTTCTGATTTCGTATCAGCCATGCAGCTATTGTACGCGTAACCTCGCGATAGCCACAATGGGCGGCGCATGAGTTGTGCACAGTTCTATGCAATTGCTTCGGTACATGCAGAGTTTTCGTACGATAAAAAATGGCGTTTTTATTGGCCTTTTTTACATTTATGAGTGAAAACCTGCTATTTTCTTAGAAATCTGCTATAGTGTCCACATCTTTTCGCACCTAACCCATGCATACCATGGCAAAAGGCATGAGCAAGTCAGCCTTCGTCGCCCACTTGGCGGAGAAGTCTGGACACAGCAAGAAAGAGGTCGCCACCCTGTGGGACCTGATCGTTACCACCGCGTACGCGGAAGCTAAGAAGGGTGAAATCACCCTCCCGGGGCTGGGCAAGCTCATGAAGAAGCACCGCGCTGCCCGCAAGGGTCGCAACCCGGCAACCGGGGCGGAAATTCAGATTCCTGCCAAGACTGTGGTGAAGTTCCGCGTGGCAAAAGCGGCAAAAGACTCCATTCTCTAGTATTCCCTAGGAATTCCAAGACGACCCCCATAACGGGGGTCGTTTTTGAACTATTTGGAGCCTTTTGCCGTCCTGAGCGACCCCCAAGTTTGCTGGGGGAGTCGAAGGACCACTAATCTAAAAATGACTCAATTCTTTAGGAATTCCTTCAGTTTCATAGAGAAACCTCCAAAATTGAGGGTTTATCATAAAATTTGCCATTAATTCCAGGTTTTGGCTTATTTTAGCCAAAAATCCTAAAAATACGCTCGTAATCCAAATTTATGTTGACATTTATAATAAATTGTGTTATATTTACTTGACTTTATTTCCCCTTTACCACTAATGTATACGCACATTGAACTAGCAGATTTCTGGGAGGAGAATCTGCCGATCAAGGGTTGACAGCGCTACAAGGTAAAGCTATAACGGACAGCTTAGATAGAACCCATGCGGCAATCCCTTCACTACACGTCACAAACGACCACTGAAACTACGAGTGGTTGTTTTTGCGTAATTGCAAATATTAACTGCCATTACCAGGCACTTTCACTTCGCATTTCTTTACATTCTTAACCGTCATCACTTATGACGAATTTCCACGTATCCTGGAAGTCGGCCGGCAAGGCAAACTTCCTCAAGCCCCGGGTCATCAAGCGTCGAGCTTGGAAGACCCTGAACATCATTTCCACTCTAGCAGTGGTATTGAACACTGGACTCATTGGCGCGCTCATCACGCCGAGCCAAGCAAACGCAGCGGTAACCGGCGGCTACTCCGCAACGCTAGTATCTCCAGCGGCAGGTGCCACTTCTTCAACCTACGTATGGGAAATCACTGGGAGCAAACCAGCTCCAGGAAAGGAAATTAGCCACTTCAAGATTGGTGGCTGCTGGAAGAAGGGCATGGTCGTGAGCGCAGTTGCTTCCGATGGGAATGCCTCTGTGGAAAACGATGGGTACGTGAAAGTTGAGGGAATTGACGATGGGGATTTGCCCATTACCCTCACGGTAACCTTCTCGGTGGAAATGCCAAATACCGGTAGCGCGAGCGTGAAAATTAAAGGCGGCAGTTCGTACTTCCCAACCATTACCACGAGCGGCCCTTCCTGCGCGTGCAACCTCGTTGTGGAAAAGCAGGTAGATAAGCTCACTGCTGATCCAGGCGACGTACTCACGTACACTATTTCCTATGAGAACAAGGGTGGCTCCTTCTGCACGGGTGGCGGAGTGAAAATCTACGACCAGCCCAGCACGGGTGTTTCTGTAGACAAGACGATTGCATCTTGGCTCACGAACACAGTGCAGAATGATCAGGATTACCACTCTGGTGATCCAGCGCCAGAAGTGTACCCAGGGACGTTCAACGGGACTTCAAGCAAACTCCTCGGGAACCTCCTCGAAATCGGTCCTGGCGAGAAAGGTACGATTACCCTCAAGCTACGCGTCAACCAGTCTACCGAACAGTGCGCGCAGTGGGACGTGTGGAACAGCGGGTGGACAGATGGAAACGAACCGCAGAGCGACGTTCAGTTCCAGTCACCAAAGACATCCATTGCGACTGCCTGCACTGGCGCACTCAAAGTGCGCAAGGCACTCGATGTGCATGGCACGGGTGACTACAGCATAGACGACACCCTCGCGAACGACCTCGGCTTCCGCTGGGGATTCACCGGGGATCCAGTGGACCGGCTCATGCATGAAATTGTGAACCCCGTTGCAAGTGGAGCACACGAAGTTACGGAGAATGACGGCGCTGTCGCTGGCTACCACTTCACCGGCTGGTACACGATGAGCAGCGTTGGCGCAACGCAGTACAGCTGTGCCAATCCAGAAGGCACCTCACTCCCTGCAACCGTGACTGTTCCGCAAGGCGACTTGGCACAACTGGTGTTCTGCAACAGCCGAGACACCGGCGACTTGGTAGTGCACAAGAACGTGCTTAACCCAGATGGTCAAGAAGTTGCTGACACGCACGCCTTCAGCGTCTTGCTGAACGGTGGCGACCAGAAGACCATTGCCGAAGGCACGGACGCAACCTACAGCAACCTGCCAACGGGTACCTACACGATTGTTGAGAACCCAGATGGGAACTACGACTTCGTGAGCTACAGCGCAGATAGCGACGCGAATGCCGCGGGCGCGCAGGTTACGGTGAGTAAAGGTCAGACGACCGAGCTCACGGTGACGAACAAGCAGAAGTCGGGAACAATTACCGGGTACAAGTGGGATGACCGTAACGGTGACGGTGACTGGGACAAAGACTTTGAACCCGCGCTCCCGAACTGGACGATCAACCTCTGGAACGAAGGCCAGCAAGGGCCAGGCAACATTGTGGATACCGACCAGACGGACAGCAATGGAAAGTTTACTTTCACGGTGAATCCTGGCACGTACTTCGTGAACGAAGTGCAGCAGCTAGGGTGGAATCAAACATCGACGCCCGACGTCATTGGGCCACTGGTCATTGCTTCGAACAGCACGTCGGAGAATAACAACTTCGGCAACCAACTCCTCTGCGTGGAAGGTCCACAGTGGGCCTACAGCGTGGAAGACGTTGACCAGGGAACGCGCAAGGATGGTTCGGCCGTCCTGCCCGAGCGCAGCGACCCAACCCTGGCGCTCTACGCTGCGGACGACAAGTTCTTCTCACTTGGGAAGAACGGCACGATTACCGTCGCCTTCCAGTACGCAGCAGAAGACGTGAATGGACCTGACCTCTCGTTCCACGAGGTGACGAACGGCCGACCAACCTACCCAGAAGAGAAAGCGACGATTGAGGTCAGCCTCGACGGGACGAACTGGTTCAGCCTGGGCATGATCAGCAACAAGGACAACGGAACCGGCGTTTCCCTCTTGGACTTCAGCAGCACCGGTTTACCTTGGGTAAAGTACGTGCGCATCAGCGATGCAACGAACTTCGCGCTGCACACGAACGATGCCGATGGCTACGACCTGAATGCGGTCGACGCAACGTCGGGCATCTGCCGCGACCCACAGTGGGGCAACCTCACGGTGAACAAGCTGGTGGATGTTGACGGCGATGGGAAGTTCGAGAGCGGAAACGTAACTGCAGCTGACCTCGGCTTCGTCTGGGGCCTGCAGGATGAAACGCCAAGCCGCGCCATGGGCTCCACCCAGAACTACCTCCCCGTTGGCAGCTACAACGTGACGGAGAATACGAACGTTGCGAACTACCACTTCACGGGCTGGTACGCAGGTGACGGTTCCTGCACCGATCCTGATGGCACCACCCTGCCAGCGAGCGTGAACGTCGCCAACCAGCAGAACGCATCGATTACCCTCTGCAATGCCCGCGATACCGGAAAAATCACCGGCTTCAAATTTGAAGACTGGGATGGTGACGGGAAGAAGGATGGGAACGAGTCGAAGAAGTCTGGCTGGACCATTGAGCTCTGGAGCGGTGACACGAAGCTGGATACCCGTGTGACGAACGCACAGGGCTACTACACCTTCGAAGACCTTCCAACAGGTGACTACACGGTGAAGGAAGTGCAGAAGGCGGGCTGGACGAATACCACGCCAAACCCGGTGAACGTCACGGTAGGAAAAGACCAAACCGTTACGGTCAACTTTGGTAACTTCAAACTGGGCAAAATTTTCGGCCACAAATTTGAAGACAAGGATGGCGATGGGAAGAAGGATGCCAACGAGCAAGCCATTGCTGGCTGGACCATCTGCCTGGGCTTAGGTGATAGCCAGTGCGTCCAGACGAATGGGAACGGGTACTACGAATTCCCGAACCTCCCGAAGGGCAACTACGTCGTGCACGAACAAACGCAGGGCTGGTGGGTTACACTCCCCTACCCGTCTGGCGTGTACCACAACGTCGGCATCGACTACTCGGGTGACACCGAAGAGCGAAACTTCCTGAACTTCAAGGGCTTCAACCTCACGGTGAAGAAGTTCATCGACGGCGATGCCAAGCTCAACACGACCGGTGACCAAACACTGGCAACGGAGCCGTGGACAATCGAGGTCTGGAAGAACGGCGCGAAGATTGACACCCAGCAGACGGTGAATGGCACGTACACCTGGACGAATCTCGGGCCAGGCGAGTACGTCGTGAAAGAAATCTTCAATGCCAACGAGTGGCAAGCCCTGCTCTCGGATAACATTACCGTCCCCAACTGGAACGACGACGACAGCAGCAAGACCGTGGGCGAATTCGACGCCGAGTCTGGCCGCAACGTTGAGGTAACCTTCATCAACTGGAAGCGCACGCAAGTGCAGCTGGTTGGGAGCAAGATTATCTGCCAGGACGAAGCGAGCTTGCCCGACTGGGGCCGCACGTCCGTAAATGGCTACATTGACGCGAACACAGCAACCACCTTCGTGAATCAGAGTGAGGGCGCGTGCTGGTTTGCCGAAAGCTGGGACTTCCAGTGGGGCTTCAGCGACCAGGTGGGTAACCCAGGTGACAACTCTGGCGAAGCTGCTGGGAACTGGCACACGTTTGCGGCCACTGACTCACCAGCAGCAGTGGATGCCTTCGCAGGTACGAAGAACCTCCGCGTGCGCGAAGTTGCCAACAACCTGTACATCCCCTTCGAGAGCAGCGTGAACACGAACAGCGAGAAGGTGAGTGCGGAGTTCTACTGCAGCACCGACGTGCTGAACTTCGACAACTACGAGTACATCAATGGCGTGAAGATGGGCGAGAACGGCAACACGCCGACGTACTACTGCGTTGGCTGGAACGTACCGAACCAGTTCGAGGTTGACATCCAGAAAACGGTGGACCTTGAGGGCGAGGTGCAAACTGTGGAAGCAGGCGCGAACCTCACCTACACGCTCAACTGGAGCGTCACGGGGAATACCCCGGTCGAGGTAAAACTCTTCGACCAGCTCCCAGCCAACACGAGCTTCGTGTCGGCAACGGATGGGGGTTTCCTGGACGGTGACACGGTGCGCTGGAACCTGGGCACATACAATCCTGCAGCGAACGGCTCAGTGAGCCTGACAGTGCAGGTGAGTAGCCCCCTCGACAAGGGTACGGAAATTTCCAACACCGGGAACATTTGCGGCCTTGGCATGGTTTCCGATGGTGAGCCGTTCCTCTCGAATAGCGAGGATCTGCGTCGTCAGAAGTGTGATGACAGCACGGTAACCACGACGGTTACCAGTGCCCCAGAGCTTGGCATCGCCAAGGTAGCCAACCCAACAACCGTTGGCGGTAACCAAGATGTTACGTACACCGTAACCTGGTCTGTTGCTGGTAACTCCAAGGCGACCAACGTCGTGGTGAACGACCCCATCCCAGCGAGCACGACCTACGTGTCCATGGGCTGCGGCACGACAGCTGGAACCTGCACCATGAGCCAGACCGGCACGCCGGTGAGCTCGGTAACCTGGAACCTCGGCACACGCCAACCGGGCGAAGGTGGCACGCTCACCCTCGTGGTGAAGACGGCGATCTCCGTTCCGAACGGCTCGGTCATTCCGAACACCGCGGACATCCGCAGTGAGGAAGTTGACCCGGTGTACGCCCAAGCAGATGTGAAGGCTGCCACAGCTCCGCAGTTGCAGATCACGAAAACGGCCAACGCCACCATCGTGAACCCCGGCGACCCCATTAGCTACACCGTCAAGGTGAAGAACGTGGGCACCGACGTGGCCATCAACGCGGTCATGACGGACACGCTCCCAGCCGGCTTCAGCTTCGTGAGCACGAACCCAGCCGCGACGAGCATCGTGGGGCAAACGGCAACCTTCGCCCTCGGCAACATGAACGTGGGTGACGAGAAGACCATTACCTACACGGTGAACGTTGCGCCGGGTACCACGGCGGGAACCTACGACAATATTGCAAAGGCGAAAGCAGACAACGCCACAGAGGTGAGCACAATCGTTCCTGTGCAGACTCGCGTCCCGCAGGTCCTCGGCGAAACCACGCAGCCGATCTTGCAGATCAAGAAGACGGCGAGTGCGAGCACGGTGAACGCTGGTGACACACTCACCTACACGGTGGAGATCAAGAACACCGGTTCCGGTGCGGCAATCAATGTCGTGCTCTCTGACCTCCTGCCGGTTGGCTTCACCTTCGAGGGTGGTACATCTACCACGAAGGAGTGGAGCCTGGGTGACCTGGCTGTCGGCGAGACGAAAACCGTGAGCTACAAAGCCACGGTGAGCTCTAGCATCCCAGCGGGAACCTACGAGAACCTAGCCATCGCGCAAGCTGATAACCACGGCAAGGTAACCTCCAGCGTACCGGTGGAAGTGAAGCGCGGCCGCGTCCTCGGCGAAGCGGTAGACACGGGCGCTGGCTGGATGGACCTCACCATTGCAGCGACCGGACTTGGCCTCATCGTCCTCGGCTTCGTTCTCACCCGCCGCAACCGCGGTGCAGAACTGGTCTAGCGCAGCATGGTTGACCTGACGAAACCAGGTCAGACCAAAGACAGGAAGCTCACCAAACTGGTGGGCTTCCTTCTCATTGGCCTTGGCCTCGTCGTGCTCTCCTACCCGCTCTGGCCAATTCTCCGCTACCAGATTGCGGGTCCGCTGAGCACGCCCGAAGAGCCGGTCTTCCCCTACGAGAGTGACCTCATTGCCCCAGACGGAACAATTGCCGTGCCACCGAGTGCTCCAACTGATACGAACGTCAACGCGCAAGGGGCACAACCCGTGCGCACTCCCGCACGGGTAACCAGCCGAACCCGTCCAGCCGACAACCGCCTGGTTATCCCCAAGATAGGCGTGAACATCCCGATTGTGGAAGGGCAGAATGAAGATGCCGCCCTCAACCGCGGGGCGTGGCGTATTCCGAATTCCTCAAATCCAAAGGAGGGCGGGAACACCGTTCTCTCCGCACACCGCTTCCGCTACCGACCGCCATCGAACCTCACACTCTACCTCCTAGATAAGATGCGCGTAGGAGATATTATGATCGTGTACTGGAACGGGAAGGAGTACGACTATCGCGTGAGCGAGACGAAAATTGTCCCTCGAGAGAACACGGACATTGCCGAACCAACGCAAACCGCGCAACTCACGGTGTTCACCTGTCACCCCCTCTTCTCAACGAAAGAACGACTCGTGGTGGTTGGGGAGCTACTATAGTTTTCCCACGCAACGAACTTATAGTGTCTGACTAGTTATGATTTCCTGCATTCCCCTCTTCCCCTCAGGAAAATAAGTATACGGTGTTAGCACGTGGGGTGCAGGGGTTTTCACTGAGCCCCTGTACACACGCGGGGTGGCTTGCTCCCTGCGTGCGAATTGAAAACCCCTGCCAACCTTCTTTCGGCGCCACCCTTTCTGGGGTGCGCAAGACAGGGGGGTAGTCGTGGTTGCTCTGAGTAACCGTTGTACACGTTGCCGTTGTGCAGAAAACCTTCAGGCCCCGAAGTGCGGCAGGATTGCTTTGTCGCTACGCTCCTCGCAATGACAGTGTGGTATACTTGACGTGATGGTGATTTTGTGATAGACTCAATCGTTGGTATGAGCAATTCTCACTCACCAAAAAAACGGTTGCACCAGCACATCGCGCACCACGCGAAGCACTGGTTCATCCCGCACGTCGGCAATGACCACAAGCCGCACGCCCTGCGACCAGTGGCACTACGCGCGTACGCCTACATCCTCATCACCGCAAAGGTTCTGAGTGCGGTTTTCCTTTTCGCTGCATACCCCAACCAAGCGCACTTCGCCGCGTACACCTCCAGCACTGTCATCGCGCTCACGAATCAATCCCGCGCAGATGCAAAAGTAGCGGCACTCAAGGAGAATTCCCTCCTCGCCCAAGCAGCACAGCGAAAAGCGAAGGACATGCTCGCTCGCAACTACTTCGCCCACACCACGCCAGACGGTAAGCGCTTCTGGACCTGGATTGATGGGGCTGGCTACAGCTACACGCTGGCGGGCGAGAACCTGGCCATTGACTTCACCACTCCCGAATCTGCGCACGCCGCGCTCCTCGCTAGCCCAACGCACAAGGCGAACATTCTCAACGCACGGTACAAAGAAATTGGCGTGGCTGTCGTCACCGGCCAGATGGATGGCCAGGAGACAACTGTTCTCGTGGAAATGTTCGGCACCCCTGCACCGCAGAAAACTACTGTCGCAAAGGTGACGACACCGAAGAAAACGACGACCACTCAGCCGACGACGAAGCCAGTAACGCCGACCAAGCCAACCACCACAACGAAACCTGCGGTACCGGCCACACCCACTCCAGCTGTGCAAGCCGCAGAAACCCCAAAGCCAACGGCGAACCTCGTGCAGCAGAGCTACGAGAGCTTCACTGCTCCACCAGCGAGCACGGTCAGCGTGTGGGCAGAGTTCCGAAACTCCGGAGATACCACATGGAAGGCAAGTAGCCTGACCTTGGTTACAGCAAACCCAACGAAGCACGACTCCCCGCTCGCCCACACGACCTGGGAAAATGCGAGCGTCGTGAGCGATCTCGCAGCAGATGTCCCAGCCTCCGAGGTCGCCCGCTTCGAGTGGACGCTCACCACCCCAGAGAGTGAGGAAGCTATTACCGAGAGTTTTGCTCTCGTCGACGCCACTGGCACACTCGTGCCCAGTACGACGGTGAAGTTCACCGTCAACGTGAAGCGCCCAGAAACCGTGGCAGCATCCGCGCCAACCCCCACCCAGACGGACGTAGCGAACCCCAGCCCGGAAACCAGCCAGGAACCCACTCCCGTGCTCACCGCACCAAGTGGTTGGAGTGCCAAAATCCTGAACTTCGTAGACAAATTCTACCTCGGGTTTGTCTTCTTCCTGCTCCTCGCCCTGGGGCTGAACATCTTCGTGAAAATCCGCGTCCAGCACGCTCACGTCATTGGTCAAACCCTGGCCGTCCTGGTCATCGCCGCGGCGAGCTTCCTGGTGAAGTTCCACTTCCTGGAAGGAATGGCGAAGGCAATTTCGGTTCTGTAGCACCGAGTAGGCCACCCTGGCTTTGACCCGTGCCAGTGTTTTTGGTACACTACTTCTACGTTTTCCACACAACCTGAAGCACATCGAACGTTCTCGGAGGGACGGTCGTGGCACGCAAATTTTCGCGCACCGACCTTGACACCGACGCTCTTTCGTACTGAAATCACGATCTTTCTGTAATTCCAGCTCTTCACAGAGCACCCCAAAAAGCCTCAAAATCTCTAGAAGGCTAGTAGCAGACAGAAACCCTTTTCGAAAATCCAGCCCACCACGTGGGTTTTGCGATTTTTGCAAGGATTTTTGCAGACTACTAGCCTTTTCTTTATGCCCATGCTCAAAAAAGCCCTCGCGAGCCTCGCCATTGCCCTCTTGGCCGTCAGCGGTCTTGCCTCCCCAGCACACGCCGCAGACCCTACCATAACCGGCCTCACCCTGAGCCCGGGGGTAACCACCCTCACTGCGGATCAGACAACAACCTTCACCCTGATGGCAACGCTTTCTGACGGGACAACCGCGAATGTCACGGAGCAGGCCTCCTGGACCCCGAACGGTGGCGGTTTTACAGGGATCCCAGGCCAGCGTGGTGTGTTCACCGCTGTTGCCCAAGGCAGCTGGACGCTCACCGCAACAGTTGAAGGGCTCTCTGCGACTGCAGCGGTAACGATCACGCCCGGTGCCCCAACCAGCCTCAACGTGCTCCCCACAACCGCGCAGCTTACCGCGGATGGCCTACTCCCCATGGAATTCTACGGTGTGGATGCCGACGGCAATGGCTTTGACGTGAGCAACAACGTCGTACTCTCCACCACAGATCCCAAAGGTTCGGTGAGCCCTGCTGGCTACACCCCAGGGATGGCGGGAACCTGGCACATCACCGCACGCCTCGGCGACCTCACGGACTCCACGACGGTGACGATTACACCAGGGATGCTGGCATCGCTCACCCTCACCCCAGGAGAACTCACCGTGGATCCGGGTGACAGCGCTGCGCTGCAGATTCGCGGTGACGACGCCCGCGGGAACGAGGCGCAGCCGAACGTGACCTGGCGCACGACGAACGAGGACATCGCAACCGTTGACGAGCACGGCAACGTGCACGCGAAGAAGACGGGGCAAACGAACGTCATCGCCGAAGCTGATGGAGGCACCCTCGCCGTTCTACCGCTTGCCGTATCCGGAGAAGTGCAAACTCCCGTAGTGAACCAGGATATCGTAGCAGTGTCTCGGCCAGACACCCGCCAGCCGCAAGTTGCGGCCGATGAAGTTGAAGTTGTTCCCGAAGGCGAGGTAACCGCTGAGGAATCGGCTGGCCTCCTCTCCACCGCAGAGCAAGTACCGTCGTGCGAGAACATCGCCCACCCCTGGGTCATCATCCTCATCATCGCCCACCTCATCCTCCTCAGCGTGTTCTTCACGGCGCTACACCGTGCCCGACGCTACCCGTGGTGGTGGGTACCTCCCATTGCCCTCACCGCCGCGCTCCTGGGTGTGTACGCCGGCGCCTTCTGCAACGATACCTACCTGTGGTGGCCCTGGGCGATTGTCGGTATTACGGTGGTCTTCCTGAGCGTGTACTACCAACGCCTGGACGACCCTGCGGAGAGCCCTCCCGCGCAACCACCCCAGACCTAAACGTACTCCCAAAGCACCCCGCTCCTCCAAGCGGGGTTTTGCTGCGCGCGAACCTAGCGCAGGACGAGGTACGCCAAGAGCACGCCCGCGAAACCTACCCGGTACCAGGCGAACGCGCTGAGCGTGTGAGACTGAACGAAACGGAGGAAGAACCGAATGACGAAGTACCCAGCAACTCCTGCTGTGGCAATGCCGATGACGACGTCTCGCAACTCACCAGCTGATGGCTTTCCAGAGAGGAGTTCACCGAGCTGGAGCACGCCTGCTCCTGCTACGACGGGCAGCGAAACGAGAAAGGCGAACCGTGCTGCTGCACCACGGTCGAGTGAGCGCGCGAGTCCAGCGACGACGGTGGCGCCAGAGCGGGAAATCCCTGGAATGAGCGCGAGCACTTGCGCCAACCCCACGACCAGCGCCGACGCAAAGCTCACCGTGGGCGTTTTCTGGCGGTGCTTCGCCCAACGTTCCACCCACCAGAATGCAACCGCGCCAATGAGGAGCGTGACCACCACGATCCACAGGTTTCGCGTTGCGCTCGCAATCCAGTCTTCAGCGAGGAAGCCTACAATTCCGGCCGGAATTGCACCCACGATAACTGTCCAGGCCAACCGCTGGTCTGCATCCTCGGTCACGCGCCAGCGTCGCAGTGAGCCAAAGAACCCGCGCAGCATCGCCCGGACGTCACTCCAGAAGTACACCAGGAGAGCCAGGAGCGTACCCAAGTGGAGCGCCGCGTCGAAACGCAGGCTATCTGCCTGGGCAAATCCGAGAATGTCGTGTGCCGCGAGGAGGTGGCCAGAGCTCGAGATGGGCAGGAACTCGGTGACCGCCTGT
>JBGSPR010000050.1:0-10781 GCA_041738495.1 Patescibacteria group bacterium | reverse complement strand
GTTCGAACTTCCGCATTGCCGACCGCACTTTGGTTTTGGATTTCAAAAATGCCTTCAAAATTGCGGAAAAATACCATGCCGAGGCGCTTTGCGCCGAGGCTGTTTCTTACGATTTCACAAAAAGTGAAAATTGGCGGAGAGGGAGAGATTCGAACTCTCGATACCTTTCGGTATACTCGCTTTCCAAGCGAGCGCACTAGGCCACTATGCGACCTCTCCACGAAGTGCGAATGTAGCATACCCGCCACTTTGTTCAAGGGCAACTTGCTATACTACGTGTATGCGCTCAATTCTCCATGGGAAAATTCATAACGCTACAGTAACCGAAGCAAATCTTGCGTACGTTGGGAGCATTACCATTGATGCAGACCTCATGGAAAAGGCGGGTTTGTGGTCTGGGGAAAAAGTACTCGTAGTGAGCAACACGTCTGGTGCACGCTTGGAGACGTACGTCATTGAAGGTGAGCGTGGCTCCGGCGTGATCTGCATGAACGGCGCGTCAGCCCACTTGATTACGAAAGGGGAGCAAGTCATCATCATGGGCTTCGAACTCTCGGAGGAGCCAATCACGGCGAAGAACGTCCTGGTGGATGCGCAGAATCGGTTTGTGAAATTTCTATGAAGCAGAGCAAACGCTGCGCGTGGCCCGGTGAAGATCCGTTGATGCTCCGATACCACGATACGGAGTGGGGCGTGCCGTTGTACAACGACCGCAAGCTTTTCGAATTCATGGTGCTCGATGCGTTTCAAGCCGGCTTGAGTTGGCGAACAATCTTGCACAAGCGAAAGAACTTCGAAAAAGCGTTCGACTACTGTGATCCCGCGAAGATTGCGAAGTACTCGCCCGCGAAGATTCGCGCGCTCCTCAACGACGCCGGAATCATCCGCAACCGCTTGAAGATTCGGGGGACCGTGAAAAATGCCCAGGCGTACCTTGCGCTCAGAAAAAAGCACGGTAGTTTTGCAAAATTCTTGTGGCAATTTACTCGCGGCGTGCCTAAGGTCAATCGCTGGAAATCCGAGAAGCAGATTCCCGCGCGGAGCAGAGAATCGGACGCCATGAGCACCGCGCTGAAGAAAGAAGGCTTCACGTTCGTCGGCTCCACCATTTGCTACGCGTTCATGCAGGCGGCAGGGATGGTAAATGACCACGTTGTTGGGTGCCCGCGGTGGAAGGCAGCGCAGCGGTAACTCTACGGTCATGCTGAGTTCGGTTGAGCATTTCATAGAATCATGCGAATAGGATTCCGAAACTAGTTCGGGATGACAAACACATGCGGCCCTGCTAGGGTAGCCTTGGAATAGGAGAGAAACATATGGATCAAGAAAAAGTGCTCATCCAAGCGACACTGGTTTACCCAGTAACCGAGACGCACGTCCTACTCGCCAAGAAGCAGAAAAAGATTGGGCGCGGTTTGTGGAATGGGTTCGGCGGTGGCATTGAGCCAGGAGATGCAAGCATTTCAGCAGCGGCGCTACGCGAACTTGTTGAGGAGTCCGGTGGTCTCGTTGGACGACCAGATGCTCTGCGTCTGTCGGCAGTTGTGGACTTTCATAACCGAAAGCAGGATGGCGTGCGTTTCACGTGCAGAGTATACGTATTCCTGCTCGAACAGTGGGATGGGCGCGCGCAGTCCACTCCGGAGATGGCAGAGCCAACGTGGTTTCGGAAGGATGCGCTTCCTTTCAGTGAGCTCATGCCAGCCGACCCGTTTTGGTTGCCCCACGTTTTTGCGGGCAAGACGTTGTTCGCCGAAGCTTGGTACGGTCCCTTCCAGCAGGCGCTAGAGCAGCCAGTGTGCATCCAGACCGTGTCGCCAGAGGAACTCAACCGCTTGTAGTGCGTAGTTCGTACAAGCGGTTTTTTATTGAGATTGGCACCAAGCACAGCGGTAGAGTATGCTTCAACGCATGAGCAGTAAACGTGCTGTGCATCGAACAACGCTTGACCACACTTTTCTCATTGCATGGCTCATCATCGCGCCAGTGTTGTCGCTCGCGTTGCGCGCCGAGTTCGGTCTCTCCATTGTCATCTTCTTCCTCGTGCCTGCTGCGTACGTCACCGCGCGTCACCCACGCTTCGCGGGGCGAGTGGCGTTGTTCTCTGTACTCGTGAGCATTCCGCTGGTTACCGTTCTGGACTACATGATGGAGGTAACGGGCGGCATGCAGATCACGCAGAGTATTTTCGGCAGTTTCCGCATCGCAGGCCACGTGACGGTGGAGAGCTACGTCTGGGGGTTTGGCTTCCTCTACCTCATCGCCCTGTACTACGAAGCCTACCTCGACCACCACGTGCGGTCGCGCGTCCCCCCGGCACCACGGGTGAAGTACCTCGTTCTGGGCGCATTCGCCTTGGTCAGCGCGTTCTTCTTCGCGTACACTGTGCAGCCGCAAGTGTTGCACGTTGAGCGGTACCTCTACCTCATCTGGGGGTTCCTGCTCGTCGTTCTTCCGGTGGTCGTCGTGATCACGCACACTCCTGCTCTGGCGAAGAAGTTTTTCCGGGCCACCGCGTACTTCTTCTTCCTGCTGTTGGGGTACGAGCTCACGGCAATCCACCTGGGACAGTGGGCGTTCCCTGACGAGCAGCAGTACGTTGGCATCGTGTCACTCCTCGGGTCGCGGTTCCCGCTTGAAGAGCTGGTGTACTTCGTTGCCTGCGGAGCGCTCGCGACTCTCACGTACTTCGAATTCTTCAGTGATGACCTCCGGTAAACCTGGCCCTCAGGAGCCTTCCCCCAGCCTCGTGCGGTAAGCTGCGCGGTATACTTCCCCCATGCTCACAACCCTCCTCTTCATTGTCGGTATCGGCCTGCTGCTGAAAGGCGCTGATTTCCTGGTGGATGGCGCGTCCAGTTTGGCGAAGAAGTACAGCGTGCCCACGCTGGTCATTGGCCTTACCGTCGTTGCATTCGGCACGTCCGTGCCCGAGCTCGTCGTCAACGTCCTGGCAGCCGTGCGTGGGGCGAGTGACGTGGCGTTCGGGAACATCATTGGCAGCAACCTCATGAACATCCTGCTCATCCTCGGCATAACTGCCGTCGTCCGCCCGCTTCGGGTGCAGCATTCTACCGTGTGGAAGGAAATTCCGTTCGCGCTGCTCGCCGTACTCGTGTTGCTCGCGTTCGCCAACCTGGAGGTGCTGGATCAGCTCACCGTCCAATCCCTGCTCCGCGCCGAGGGCATTGTCTTGCTCCTCTTCTTCGTTGTGTTCCTCTACTACGTGTTCGCGCGGGCGAAGCACACCGGAGAGCAGGTGGAGGATCGGCGGCTGACCATTCACCAGCGATCGGGCAGCATGGTAACGGTGATGATTCTCGGTGGACTCGCGGCACTGTTCGTTGGTGGGAAGTGGGTTGTGGATGGTGCCGTCGCCCTCGCCACTGCCGTGGGGATGAGCGAGTACGTCATCTCCCTCACCATCGTGGCACTGGGTACGTCCTTGCCCGAGCTCATCACGTCCATCGTCGCAGCGCGGAAGGGGGATAGCGACCTCGCCGTAGGTAACGTGGTGGGGAGCAATATCTTCAACATCTTCTGGATTCTGGGGGTCACTGCCGTCGTTGCGCCAGTTCGCTTTCCGGCTCACGCAACGTTCGACCTACTCGTCCTCGCGGGTGCCACGCTCCTGCTCTTCTTCGCACTCTTCACGGGTACGCGCCACCGGGTGGATCGCTGGCAAGGTTGGGTATTCCTCGTACTCTTTGTTGCGTACGCTACCTCTCTTTTCTGGCGGTAGCTTGTACTCCTCCTCTTTAAGGAGTAGTATAGGAGTACGCGTACCTCACCTATGCCTAACGCTACCATCAATTACGTTGCTGTCCTCGTTGCCACGTGCGTGAACATGCTCGTTGGCTACATCTGGTACCACCAGAAGGTCTTCGGAACTGCGTGGATGCACCTCGTTGGCATGACCGAAGAGAAGGCTAGGCAAGGCGCTGGCTTGGCGATGGGAGGTATGATCGCTGTCGCCCTCATCGCCAACTTCGTATTGGCACACTTCGTTGACTTCACCCAGGCAACGACGTTCATCGACGGCGTAGTGGTTGGTCTCTGGTTGTGGTTTGGTTTTTCGGGCGCTGCCCTCTTCACTCTGGTGGCATTCGAGCGTCGACCCTGGAAGTGGTTCGCCATCAGTGCTGGGTACCAGCTTGTGGTGCTCGTGGTGAATGGCGGGCTCCTCGCAACGTGGGCGTGACCAGATGACTCAAGAGAACACCTACCACATTCCCGATGACCGCATCCCTGATGAAGGCGGGTACATCGCTGGGCACCTGGTTTCCGCGTTGCAACTTGAGGATAAGGTGAGTCGGGATGTCTACCACGTGTACCTCGACCGGGAAACCTGGCCCGCAGAACTCCCCGAAGCTACGTTCGTGGAAATTCAGTCGCTCATTACCGCGCTCATTGAGCAAACTGAGCGACACCGAACTGGATTCCACGCACTCCTGAAGAACATTCGCTAGCTATGCCAAAGACGAAGGAGAAACTCCTCCAAGAATTTGCAGAAATGGAAGCACTCGAAGCCGAGGCGCGAGATTTCTACGCGGAAACCGCGAGCGCGAAAACATTGACGCATCCAATTGTGCGTCGCGTCTTCCAAGTGATTAGTGCCGAAGAGCAAGCGCACGTGGAAATAGTGCAGCGCATTCGAAAGCTCATTCAGGGTACGCTGTAGCACTCGCAGGAGGCGCGTTCCTGCTGTCGAGAGTCATTTCGTGTACACTGCTGGTATGCCAGAGCGACTCCTCTCCCTCGTGCTCCTGTTCACTGGTGGTCTTGTACTCACCGCTGGTGACATTCTGATGAAGACATGGGTATCAACGAACAGGCGCGCGCTATTTGTTGCTGGCTTGGTTGTGTGGCTCGTTGGCCTAGTCTTTCTCGCGAAGAGCTTCAAGTACGAAAATATTGCCGTAGCATCGATTATTTTCGTCACATTCAACGTGGTGACGCTAGCATTGGTGAGTTGGCTGTACTTCCGGGAAACGCTTACAGGCACGCAAATTACTGGCATCCTCCTGGGTATTGCCGCAGTTGCTGTTCTGGAGTTTGCTCACGGGAACACTTAGCTCGGGTGGCAGTCGGCTGCTGCCTGCGCCCGACGCTCTTTGCGATACCGGTGGATGACCGCACGGTAGAGTTCGTGCAATTCTTCGGCGACGGGTTCGGGTTGGAACTTGCGTGCCGTGTCGATTGCTGCAGCGGAGAGGCGCCGACGGAGTGATTCACTGCGCAGGATGCGCCGGACGACGCGCTGCACGTCGTCGACGTCTTTCACGAGGTAGCCGTTCTTCCCATCCACGATAATTTCCGGAGCAATGCCTACGGGGTACGTGACGGGGATGAGTCCTTGGGACATGCCCTCAATGAGGCTGAGGCAGAACCCTTCGTAGCGCGAGGGCACGAGGAGCACACTCCCGCGCAGTGGCCGCAGCTTGCGGCGTATGCTGAGTGGCAGCAAGTTCGTGCTCACGGCGTGGCGGGGCAGGGATTCGCGTAGCCAGTGTTCTAGCGCGAGGTTTGTGGTCATCGCAATGGTCACCTTAGGGATGCGCGGGAATGCGCGGAACGTAGCGATGAGACGATCGAGGCCTTTGAGTTTGTGCGTGAAGACGTCGTGCCCGAGCCGGCCCAGGTAGACGAGCGATGGCCGTGGATTGAATGGCGGGCGTCGACCAAACCAGAAGGAGTCGATGGCGTTCGGAATGGTGAAGACGTTGCGCTTGGGTACGCCTGCTGCGAGGAGTTCGCGGGCGACAATGGTCGACGTCGCGACGACCGCATCTGCCCGTTCGGCAACGTAGTGTTCGATGTCCGCCACGTCGCGCAGGGGACGTCGGGTGCGGAGGTTGAGCTCGCGAATGACACCTGCGTGCTTGAGCTCGTGCCAGATGACCTGGAGGTTAGGCTTGAGCTTCTCCGTTCGCGGTACGGATTTGAGGAATCCCGCCGACGTCGAGCCGAAGTGGCTAATGACGGGGATGGGGAAGGGTAGGAGGGCGAGTGGCGTGTAGGTCGTGCCCTGCACGATGTTGCAGCGCAAGATGCTCTGCTTGTGCTCGAGCAGGCTGTGGAAGAAGAGGATGTTATTCAGGCCCTTCAGGCGTTGTGGCGCATCCAGGAGTGGCGTGCGCGGGTAGAAGTGCCGCATGGTAACGCCACGGGCAGTGAGGCTGCGTGAGAGCAGGCCGTTGATGTGGCCAGCGCCCGTGTGCATCTTCTTCTCATGGTGGATGTAGGCAACTTTCATGGTGCGTGCGTTCCATGATGAGGAAATACTGCCCGAGTCGTGGTGTGCGGCAGGGTCGTAGAGAAGTGTACGGGCGTCGGAGCGTCCTGTCAACGCTGCTTGACCTTCCCGTGCGAATGGGGCAAGCTGGGGGAGCGCACACCTCACCCACACCCCGTCCAAACATGAGCAAGAGAAGCGTCATTCACCACGTGCCCGTTCTCGCGGGCGTCTTTCGCCATGCCGGGATTGAGTAGCTCACCGGTAGAGGAGGTAAAGGCTCGGCTCGACATTGCCGAGGTCATTGGCGAGTACGTGCCGCTCAAGCCCGCCGGCCCCGACCGGCTGAAGGCGAAGTGTCCGTTCCACAACGAAAAGACGCCGAGTTTCATGGTTTCTCGTGAGCGCCAGATCTACCACTGCTTCGGTTGCGGGGAAGGTGGTGACGTTCTGGCATTCGTGCAGAAAATGGAAGGCCTGGATTTTCCGGGTACGCTCCAGCTGCTGGCCAAGAAGGCAAACGTACCACTGCCCGCGTACGACCCCAAGCTCACGAGCGAGCGCACAGCGGTGCTCGACGCCCTCACGCTCGCGGCGTCTTTCTACCACGAAGTACTCCTCCGCGCGACCGCCGCCGCTCCCGCGCGCACCTACTTGATGCAGGAGCGCGGCCTCACGGAAGAAACGGTAGAGCGCTTCGGTCTTGGTTACGCGCCTGCAGATTGGGAGACCTGCACGAACGCCCTCAAGAAGAAAGGCATCACCGAAGCGCGGATCGTCGCCGCTGGTCTCGCCGTGCGACGTGAGAAGGGGAGCGGCGTGTACGATCGGTTTCGCAATCGCATCATGTTCCCCATTCGCGACCCGCACGGCGCCGTCATTGGCTTTGGTGGCCGGGCAATGGATGCGAGTGATCCAGCGAAGTACATCAACACGCCGCAGACCTTGGTGTACAACAAGAGCGCCGTCCTCTACGGCCTCGACCTTGCCAAACACGAAATCCGCACGCAGAAAGTAGCCGTCATCGTGGAAGGGTACATGGACTGCATCGCCTCGCACCAGGTTGGAGTCGCGAACGTCGTCGCATCTTCCGGCACAGCGCTCACCGAAGGCCAGGTACTCCTCCTCAAGCGGTACGCCCCCACTGCCGCCCTCGCCTTCGATATGGATCCAGCCGGGGAAACCGCGGCGAAGCGGGGCATTGCCGTGGCGTGGAAGGAGGGCGTGGACGTGAAGGTCATCAGCTTGCCATTCGGGAAAGATCCCGACGAGTGCATTCGCCGAGATCCCGCAGCGTGGACGAGCGCACTCGGCTCCGCGCAGCCCATCCTGGATTTCTACTTCAGCCGCACGCTAGACCCGCGTGACCGCACGAAGGTGCAGGACAAGAAAGAGGCTGCGAGAATTCTCCTGCCCGTGCTGGCCCTGGTCACCGATGCTATTGAGCAGACGCACTACCTGCAGAAGCTCGCCGCGTGGTTGAACGTCGAAGAGCACATCTTGCGTCAGAAGCTTCAGCCTCCGCAGCGTCATCGGCAGGGTGGCGCAGGAGAAGCCGCGCCGCTCGTCGTCGATCGACGGGAGCGCCTGAGTCAGCGCCTCCTGGGCGCGCTCCAGCTCGAGCCCTCAGCACTGGGGGATGTGCGGGACACCATTGAAGCGGAGGCACTCACCCAGCCCTGGCAGGCGCTTTACAAATTCGTCCTCCTCCAGTATAGTAGCGACCACACCCCGAGTGCCGATGCGTGGCGGCAATCCGCTGCGCAGGCCGATCCATCGCTCGCGGATGCCCTCGCCATCGCCTCGCTTGCGGTCAGCGACCTCACGGACGCGACCCCTGTCGAACGCCACCGCGAAGTGCATGCCGTGGCGACGGAGCTCGCGCGCCTCTGGCTTAGCCAGGAGCTGCGCCTCCTCACCGTCGCCTTGCAGAAAGCCGAAGCATTGAAAGATGCTTCCGCCGTGCAAGAGCTCTCCAATCGCTTCACGACGCTGACCGCACACTTGCGCCAGCTCTAGCGTTGGACGCGTTCGGCACCGCCTCGGGCCGGAGAACTTGCCCATGCCTGCCAAGAAAACCGTGAAGAAGAAAGGCGCCGCGAAAGTTTCGCGCCCGACAAAAGTCCGCCGCGTGATGAAGAAGCGGCCGCTCGTAGCCCGCCCTACTCGGGTGAAGTTTAGTTTCCCGCAAGGTGAAGCAGACGCGCTCCAGCGGAAGGCGAAGCAGCGTGGGTTCATTACCGAAGGCGAGATCATGTACTCGTTCCCCGATTTGGAAGAGTACTTACCCGACGTTGAAGACTTCCTCGCGCACCTCGAGCTCCTCGGCTTGCGGGTGGTGGAGAACACCAACATCCTCGGCAACGTGGACGAAGCGCCGCCGCCCATGACGAAGAAGGAGAAGAAAGCGAAGGAGAAGGAAATGGACATGAGCCGCCTCGACCTCTCGGATATTTCGGGCGACTCCATCCAGATGTACCTCCGTGAAATCGGCAAGGTGCCCCTGCTCCGGCCGGGTGAGGAAATTGCCTTGGCGAAGCGTAAGGAGGCGGGCGACGTGGAAGCCGAGAAGAAACTGGTGGAAGCAAACCTCCGCCTCGTGGTGTCCATCGCGAAGAAGTTCACTGGGCGCAGCCTCTCCCTCCTCGATCTCATCCAGGAGGGGAACATTGGCCTGTTCCGCGCGGTAGAGAAGTTCGATTACCGGAAGGGGTACAAGTTCTCTACCTACGCCACGTGGTGGATTCGCCAAGCCATTACCCGCGCTCTGGCCGACCAATCTCGCACCATTCGCATTCCCGTGCACATGGTGGAGACCATCAATAAGTTCCAGCAAATTGAGCGGCAACTCATCCAAGACTTGGGTCGCGAGCCGCTGCCCGAGGAAATTGCCGCCGAGATGGGGGAGACCATTGAGAAGATTCACCACATTATAAAAATTTCTCAAGAAACCGTGTCTCTCGAAACGTCTGTGGGTGAAGACGACGAAGACTCCACGCTCGGTGATTTCATTGAAGACCAGAAGACCATAAGCCCCGACCGTGCGGCTGCCATGCAGCTGCTCAAAGACCACGTGCGGGATATTTTGGACACGCTCTCTCCCCGCGAGCAGAAGATTCTGGAAATGCGTTTTGGCTTGCACGACGGCGTTGCCCACACCCTGGAAGAAGTTGGCCAGGAATTCGGCGTTACCCGCGAGCGCATTCGCCAAATTGAAGCCAAGGCTCTGGAGCGCATCAAAGAGCATGAGGTGATGAAGAAGTTAAAAGATTACTAGGCTTGCCTTTCGTTTGAGAATTCGTTACATTCGATTACCCAAGAGCCACTGCGTTGGCTATTCCGGGGTAGCTCAGTGGTAGAGCAGGCGGCTGTTAACCGCTTGGTCGCAGGTTCGAATCCTGTCCCCGGAGCCAACGCAGTGGCTCTTCAATTTGACTGGGCGCTTTTATAGCGGTAGGGTATTCCTATGCAGCGAACCCTCGCTAATAATAATCAGCTGAATACCTAATCGCCCTTGGCGTGCGCTTCCGTGCTGCAACAGAGTCGCTCCCGCCAATCAGGCGGGTGTTTTTATATTCCGGGGTAGTTGAGCTGGCACAACGCCGCGCTGTTAACGCGGATATCGGTGGTTCGAGCCCACCCCCCGGAGCCAGATCGTTTCGCACTTCATCGCTTCGTGTAGCCGGCATTGCCGACCCCCACTCCACATTCGACGCGAAGCCTCCCCGCGTAAAATGTTTGGGGCCCCGTAATTTTATCAATTTCTTGCATGACACCTCATTGTGGTTAATGGAGTGTGCGTCGGGTGCATTGACATGGCGCAGTATTTTTGCTAGCGTGGGCGGAAGTAAAGAATGAAAAAGTAAAGGATGCAACATGGCAAAAGCATTGCTCCTTGGAATGCTTGCGGGCACACTCGTGTACTTCATCTCTACCTTCGCTGGACTGAAGACGCACATTGGCGGTGACCTTATGGCCGCTGCGTATACGGCCGCGTCAATTGCGACGAGCGAGGAACGGAAGCGACACCAACCGTACCGATAATTTTCCACCCACAGGCTGCACCGCACGTGCAGCCTCTTCGTTATGGACGATGGAACGCGCCACCGCTACAATGGAAGTGTCACGTTAACTCTCATGCGTATGCGCACACTCCTCGGCATTGCCGTCATCCTCGTTGGCCTCGGGTTCCTCCTCGACCAGATGAACGTCGCCTGGGCCGACAACCTCATTGGCACCTGGTGGCCGCTGCTCATCATCGCTGTCGGCACGCTGTCGTGGCGCTCGAACCCCCGCACCTGGTTCGGGCCACTCCTCATCATTCTCGTCGGTATCGCGCTGCTCCTGGAGACGCTGGATGTCATGGCCACCTCTGCCTGGAACTACTTCTGGCCAGTCGTCATCATCTTGGTGGGTGGCCGCATGATCATGCGGAAGCCGTGGCCAGGGAACCAGCAGGAGACCTCGACCGAGTCGAGCGCGAGTGTCATGTTCAGTGGACTCGACCGCAAACTCACCGGTCCGTTTTCGAAGGGTGACGCCTCAG
>JBGSPR010000039.1:0-7580 GCA_041738495.1 Patescibacteria group bacterium | reverse complement strand
ATCTACCTCACCCCGAAGCAGGGAACGTACACGTCGACCGACGTAACCACTAGTACCTCCGCGCCATCCTTTGACTGCGCGGTGACGCTCGACTGCCAAGACCTGGATCACCTCGGGCCGCTCTTCGAGAAGAATGCGGAGTTCTTCTACGCGACGCCAATCATCAACATCGACCACAGCCCAGCGAACGAGCACTTCGGCCAAGTGAACCTCGTGGACCTCGTCGCTACGTCCGTCGCTGAGATCGTCACCGACCTCGTTCGCCTCGCTCACCCCGAGCACCTCCGCGACGACGTGGCAACCGCACTCCTCACCGGCATGATTGCGAAGACGAAGAGTTTCCAGACGCCAACGGTGACGCCGAAATCACTCACCACCGCTTCAGAGCTGGTTGCGGCCGGCGCGCGACGCGAGGAAATTGTGCGCAACCTCTTCCAGACGAAATCCCTCGCCACCCTCAAGCTGTGGGGTCGGGCGCTCGCTCGACTGCGGGCGACGGATGATGGGAAGTTGGTGTGGGCGATGCTCAACCGCGCGGACTTTGAGCGAGCAGGCGCGAGTCCCGCTTCCCTCCCCGGCGTGGTCGACGAGCTCATGGCGAACACACCCGATGCGTACGTAAGCGCTGTCATCTACGAGGATCCCGCAGGGGGCGTCGTCGTGGTGGCGCAGAGTCGCCAGTCCGTGAACGGGCTGAAGCTGTACGCCGCGTACCAACCCGAAGGAAACGCGCACGTGTTCTCCTGGCGCTTGCCCGACGGTAGCATGGCAGAAGCGGAGACACAGCTGCGCGCCGGCATCCAGGAGATCGTCTAGGCTGAAGTGGTGGCATGCTCCGCACCCTCACGGGCGAGTTTTTCACGTACGCGTGACGCGTCGTGCAGTCGAGCGCACACTTTGGGCAAGCGGTGGTGTGGGGTATACTGCAGAGCATGGCCGCCCCCCACTTGCAGGTAGCTTCTGAGGAATCGCAGGAAAAGTTCCGCGAGAAGTTGACCGAGATACAATTGAAAGAGCAAGAGCAGTCCGTGCAGCGCCGCGCGGACGAGCTGGGTATTGGGTACATTAACCTCAAGGGATTCCCCATTGGCCCCGAGGTACTCACGCTCATCCCCGAGAGCGTTGCTCAAGATTTACACGCAATTGCCTTCTTCCACCAAGACGACCAGATTCGCGTTGGCGCGGTTGACCCCACGAACGAGCACGTCCTCGCGCTCATGGAGAATCTCGCCGCAGACCAGAGCGCGAACGTGGCGCCGTACGCGATATCCGAGCACAGCTTTGACCTCGCGTTCAAGCTCTACGCCGCTGTGCCGAAGGTGAAGAAGTTCGTCGTGGGTGTGCAGGTGAGCGCCGAGGATTTACGACGTTTCAAGCAGGACTTGAAGAGCTTCCACGACATCAACGATCAGATCAAGAAGGTCTCGCTCACGCAGGTGATCACCCTCCTCATCGCCGGCGCGGTTGTTGGCCGTTCCTCGGACATCCACATCGAAGCCGAAGAGCGCGACGTGAAGGTCCGCTACCGCATTGACGGCGTGCTGCACGAAGTGGCGCGCCTGCCGGTGGAGAGCTGGAAGAAGGTCATCTCCCGCATCAAACTCCTCGCCCACCTCAAGCTCAATATCACGGCCAAGCCCCAGGACGGGCGCTTCACTATCTTCCTAGACGACGAGAACATCGACGTCCGCGTTTCCACCCTCCCTACTGCCTACGGTGAGAGCGTCGTCATGCGATTGCTCATGTCTTCTGCCGTGGGCCTGAAGCTGGGTGACCTTGGCTTGCGCGGGAACGCCCTCGCGATCCTCAAGAAGCAGGTTGCGCGTCCGAATGGCATGATCCTGACGACTGGACCCACCGGCTCTGGTAAGACGACGACGCTCTACGCGTTCCTCACGCAGCTGAATACGCCAGACATGAACATCATCACCCTGGAGAATCCTATTGAGTACCACTTGCAGGGTGTGAACCAGAGCCAGATAGACGAGACCGGCGACTACACGTTCGCTAAGGGCTTGCGATCTATCCTGCGGCAAGACCCCGACGTCGTCATGGTTGGTGAAATTCGCGATGGCGAGACCGCGGAGATTGCCACGAACGCCGCACTCACTGGCCACCTGGTGCTCTCCACGTTGCACACCAACGATGCCGCCGGAGCTATCCCGCGCCTCCTCGCTCTCGGCGTGAAGCCCTACCTCCTCGCACCTGCGCTCAACTGCCTCATCGCCCAGCGTCTCGTTCGCCGCATATGCCAGGAGTGCAAGCAACCCATGGAGCTCGATGCAGAGACGAAGCAGCGTGTGGTTTCCGCGCTCGCCGCCCTCCCACCCGCCAGTGGTGAGAAGGTGGACGTAGAGCACCTTACTTTCTTCAAAGGCGCCGGGTGCGACGCGTGCCAGAACATTGGCTACAAGGGGCGCATTGGCATCTACGAGGTGCTCACCATGAATAGTGAGATTGAGAAGATTATTTTAAGCACGCAGGTGTCGGAGTACGATATACGCACCATCGCGCAGAAGACCGGCATGGTCACCATGGTGCAGGATGGCTTGCTCAAAGCACTGGCGGGTGTGACCACGGTCGACGAAGTATTCCAAGTCGCGGAGTAAAAAAGCCGATCACCTGCCCTGGTGGTCGGCTACGAAACAGCGGAGCACATACTAGCCTCCTGCGCGGCACTCATCCTTGTGTTTGTCGACGTCAATAATGACGCTCAAACCCGGGCCGTCATTCTGCAGAAGGTGCATTTTTGCCGTATGCCCCTGGTCAGGTGCGTTGTAGTGCCCGCGCGTCGTTTGCGGCTTCAAGCTACGGAGTAGCTGAATTGCCAGCCGCACTTTTTCACGGAACTCCGCTACCGTTTGCTGGGGCGGCGGTGTGAATTTTTCCAAGGTACGTACCTCCTCGTGTAGGTTTTTGGTTCGTGGCAGCCCCAGTATGGGTGCTCCGCAGCTGGTGTCAACCACCTTGACAGGAATGCATAATCGTGGTAGGGTCCGCGTGCGAAACGAACAAACATAACACAGAAGAGGTGCCCGATGAAATCGGATAGCAAGACTCGCACGGACGCGGGCGCCAAAAAAACGGAGGAGCCGAAAGTAACCGTTCACTTACCGAACGATACTGACGCCGTCCTCCACAGCACCGCGCGTGCGCGCAAGAAACTGCTTCGCAAACGACGCAGGCCTACGCCACCCGCCGAGGGTGCGTGAGTGCCTGCACGGTGCGGTCATCTTTGAAAGCGTCTTGGGAAACTGAGACGCTTTTTTCCATGCGCACGCTGGCAATGTACCCTACGACTTCGGCGAGGCGTTTCAGGTTCTTGCCGTACACATTCGTGCCTTCGCCGAGCGACGATCGCACTTCTTCGAGCAACCTTCCGAAGGTCGCTGCTTCGGACGCACTGAGGCCAACATCCTCGACGTTCTCTGGCAATGCCTGCTCCCACTCTTCCAGTTGGTCGAGCACGTCGGGTTCCCCATGCGTTGATTCACCGTGTTTTCGATAGGCCGCGATCGCCTCGGCAAGCTGCGCGCGGAATTGGCCCTCGAGTTCTTGGAGCAGCGCGTACTGCACGGGGTGCTCCTTCGCAGTCGTACCAACCATTGATTCGGCAATGCGTTTCGCATTCTCGGCGTTCGCGCCCAGAACGCCTCGAGGTACGGTGTAGCCCCTGGGTGCCGCCGCGCCTTTGTACCGGTAGTACTTCAGCGGGGTGAGCTGGCCGTGCCGCACACCGTTGACGGAGCGCACGAGCTTCTGCTCCAGCTTGTACGGATCCTCCATACTCGTGGCGTCCACGCCAATGACAATCGGCGGTCGTCCCTTCTCTTGGATGACGACAGTGAAGTCTACTCCGTTCTTCACATCATCGTAGCGCGAGGTTTGCACAACCTCGACGGTGCGATCCTGGGTGTTCTCCCCTAACCAGCCGTGCTTGGCAATGCCCTCCATGGTCCCGTAGAACATTTGCGTCGCGCCCTCGCCCTCTTTCGTGAAGAGCGCGTCTTCCTTGCCGCGGATGTCAGCGAGATCCGCTTCAACTTCTTCGCGGCTATACCCTTTCTTCCCAATGAAAGACTCCTCATTCGGACGGCGATTGCGGTACTTCGCTACAACCGTGGCGTCGAACTCCTCAATTCCACTGGTTTCACGATTGCGGAAGAACTGAGTTTCTGGGTTACCTCGAAAACCATCGCGCATAGTTAGCTCATGAGTTGTTGGAGTTTTGCCTTTGCTTCAGCCAGCTTCTTTCGCTCCCCTTCCACCACCGCAGCGGGAGCGTTTGTGGTGAAGTTCTCGTTGGCAAGTTTGCGTTCAAGAGCTTGGATGTACTGCTGAAGACTCGCCACTTCCTTCTCCACGTGCTGTTGAGAGACTTTCGGTAGCTCCAGCCAGAAGTTCACGCTGGCTTCATGTCCGTCAGGCTTCCGAGAGGCTTTCCCGCTTTTCACGTCTACTCGTGCCAGAGCATCAACCATTGGCTTGAGCGTCAAAATCGTCTTCGTTGCAGTGCCAGCAATCGAAAGTTTAAGCTTCTCGTGTGGCGCTACTTTGTGTGTGGCGCGAATATTACGAACCGCAATGATGAGGTTCTGGAGCTTCGCGAATTCTCTTGTTGCGGAGTTTTTCTGCGCCTTGGCTTTTGGCCAGGCTTGAATCATGAGCATGCTTTTTTTCTCAGTCCCATGTCGCTTCGCCCACAACGCTTCCGTCACGAACGGCGCAAATGGGTGGAGCAGCTTCAGTACGGTTTCGTAGGTCTCGATGAGCAGCGCGGTATTCGGCTGGATCTTCTGGATTTCCACGTACCAGTCCGCAAGCTCGTGCCACACAAAGTCGTAGAGCGCTTGGCCAGCCTCGGAGAGCTTGTTGGTCTTCAGGTTCCTGGTTACGTCAGCAATGAGCCAGTTCGTGCGCTCGGCTATCCACTTGTCAGCCAAGGAGGTGCGACTACCCCCCGCACCCCCTCCTTGTGAAGGAGGGGGAGACTTTTGCAACGTGGCTTGCCGTTCCACGAAGTTGCCAATGTTCCACAGCTTGTTGATGAAGTTGCGGTAGCCGGCAATTTTTTCTTCGCTCAAGCGGAAGTCTTGGCCTGGGGTCGTACCGAGGATTAATGATAAACGGATTGCATCCGTGCCGTACTTCTCGGCCATAGGTAGCGGGTCTATGCCCGTGCCTTTGCTCTTGCTCATCTTCTTGCCGTGCTTATCCAGCACCAGGCCGTGGATGTACACGGTCTTGAACGGCACCTCTTTGCGGAACTTGAGCGAGAACATAATCATGCGCGCCACCCAGAAGAAGAGGATGTCCCAGCTCGTTTCCATCACGCTGGTGGGGTGGTAGGTCTTCAGGTCTTTCGTTTCCTTTGGCCAACCCAGCGTGGAGAACGTCCACAAACCCGAGCTGAACCAGGTGTCTAAGGTGTCTTGGTCCTGCACGAAGTGGATGCCTTTGCAGGTGGCGCACTTCTTCGGTTCGGTTACCGACGCAAGGGGCGCACAGCCTTTCTCGGCTTCGTTGCGACAATACCACACTGGGATTTGGTGGCCCCACCAGAGTTGTCGCGAGATGCACCAGTCGCGGATGTTGTTCATCCAGTGGAAGTACACTTTATCGAAGCGCTTGGGGATGATCTGGATTTTGCCAGACTTCACCGCGGCGATGGCCGGTTTGGCCAAGGGTTTCATGGTCATGAACCACTGCTTGGAGAGGAGCGGTTGCAGCACGGTGTTGCAGCGATCGCAGCGTGGCGTGTTCGAGGTGTGCGGTTCAATCTTCTGGAGCAAGCCCATTGCTTGTAGGTCGGCCACGATTTTGTCGCGCGCTTCCGTCACCAACATGCCGCTGTACTTGCCTGCGGCTTTGGTCATGCGGCCATCCTCGCCAATAATTTGCAGGACCGGGAGCTTGTGGCGCTGACCCATGTCCCAGTCGGCTGGGTCATGCGCAGGCGTAACTTTAACTACGCCGGTGCCAAACTTCGGGTCAACGAGTTTGTCCGCAATGACGAGCAACTCTCGATCGCCGAGCGTTGTCTTCACCGTCAACTTTTTACCGACGTACTTTTTGTAGCGTGCGTCATCTGGGTGGACTGCCAGTGCAGTGTCTCCGACCTTTGTCTCCGGCCGTGTCGTGGCCACGGTGAATGGCCCGTAGGTGATGTAGTAGAGGTGGCCAGCTTCTTCGACGTGTTTCACCTCCAAGTCCGAGAGCGCGGTCTGGCAGCGCGGGCACCAGTGAATAAGTCGCTCGCCACGGTAGATGAGGCCTTCGTTGAACAGTTGGATGAAGGCTTTCTGCACAGCAGCCGTGAGGTTGGGATCCATGGTGAAGTGCTCGCGGCTCCAGTCGCAAGATGCGCCGAGCGCCCGCACTTGGTCGGTGATCCGCGTGCCGTACTTCTGCTTCCACGCCCACACGTGCTTGAGAAAGGTTTCGCGGCCAATTTCGTGGCGACTTATCCCCTCGTGCTGGAGTAGGCGTTCCACCATGATCTGCGTGGCAATGCCAGCGTGGTCGGTGCCTGGGACCCACAGGGCTTTCTCACCGAGCATGCGGTGGAAGCGTGTGAGAATGTCCTGCACGCTCACGCCCACGGCGTGGCCCAGGTGCAATTCTCCCGTGACGTTCGGCGGGGGCATGCTAATCGAAAACGCCATGGTTCGTTTGCCCGGAAGCTTGTCTGGATTGAAGTATCCCGAAGCTTCCCAGCGCTTGTAGATGGGTTGCTCTACCCCGAGTGGATTGTACGCTTCAGAGGCCATAGTGCAGTCATCCTACCAGCGTTTCTTGGCCAAAACAACGCTATCTCCCTAACTCCCACACGGGGTTCACGTCCAGCTTCTGCCAGGGCGTGCGGTGGCCGCGGGCGAGTTCCATTGCGCCAGCAACGGCGATCATGGCGCCGTTGTCCGTGGTGTACTGCATGGGCGCAACGTGGAACGTAAAGCCGGCAGCGTGCGCTTCTCTGGCGAGTCGTTCGCGCAAGCTACTATTCGCCGCCACACCACCGCCAAGGAGAATAGCCCGGGGTTTCTTCACTCGTGCCGCACGAATAGTTTTTGCCACGAGCACGTCGACAATCGCCGCTTGGATGGACGCCGCGAGGTCAGCCCTGTGCTGCGCCGTGAGCCGCGGGCGGAGTTCCAGGTAGCGTGCGACCGCCGTTTTCAATCCAGCGAAGCTGAATTCAAAATTTTCCTCTCGCATCATCGGCCGCGGTAAGGGGATGTCTGGGTTCCCCTTGCGCGCGAGTTTGCTCAGCTCTGGCCCGCCAGGGTACGGGAGACCTAAGAGCTTGGCGGTTTTATCGAAGCCCTCCCCCGCAGCGTCGTCGCGCGTTTTCCCGATGAGCTTCACTCGCCCCTTCTCCAGCCAGAGCAGCTCGGTGTGGCCACCCGAGACAACGAGGGCGAGCGCAGGGAGCTGAGGTTGATCGTCGTTGAGCCAGCAGCTGGCGAGGTGACCGCTAATGTGGTTCACCCCGATGAGCGGGATGCCCGTTGCGAAGGCGAGTGCGCGGGCGGTCTCCACGCCCACGAGGAGCGCCGTGGCAAGCCCGGGGCCGCTCGTCA
>JBGSPR010000067.1:0-5229 GCA_041738495.1 Patescibacteria group bacterium | reverse complement strand
CCTTCTGCACTGCCGCCAACCCCAACGTCGCGCACTTCAACCGCGCGGGATTCACCTGCGTTTCCAGGTACCCTTCAATGTCACGCACGCCCAGCTGCGCGATTTCTGCAGCATACTTCCCCACCAGCTGCTCGGAAAGTGCAGACATGCTTGCCTGACTCACCGCGCAACCACTCCCTTCCCACCGAATATCCTGAATTTTTCCTGATGCATCGAGCTTGAGAAATACCTCAATCACATCACCGCACAGTGGATTCGGTTCACGGTGCTGTTTGTCTGCGGGTTCCAGCTTGCCCGTGTTCCGCGGGTGGTGGTAGTGGTCGAGGAGCGTGGATTCGTACATACCTACATCCCAAACACCTTTTTCGCGTCTTCGATTGCGTTGAGGAATACATCAGCTTCTTGCTGCGTATTGTATAGGTAGAAGCTGGCGCGTACTGCGGCGGGTTTGCCGAGACGTTCCAGCATAGGCTGGGCGCACATGTGGCCTGCCCGTATCGCAATCCCCTGCTCGTCGAAGATGCTGGCGATGTCATGCGGGTGCATGCCGTCAATCCAAAACGAGAATATCGCGCCTCGTTCTGGTGAGGAGCTCGGCATGCCGAAGAGCTGCACACCGGGAATGCTCGTCAGTTTTGGCAGGACGTACTGCGCAATATCCTGCTCGTGCTGCCAGACGTTCTCCATGCCGACGTTGGCGAGGTAGTCCACAGCTGCGCCAAGACCAATAGCACCAACGACATTCGGCGTGCCTGCCTCAAACTTCCACGGCAGGTCGTTCCATGATGCGCCGGCTTTCGTCACTTCCTTAATCATGTCGCCACCGCCAAGGACGGGTTCCGTGCTCTCCAGTATTTCCTTCCGCGCCCAGAGCACACCAACGCCGGTGGGGCCGAGCATCTTATGGCCAGAGAAGGCGTAGAAGTCCGCACCGAGCGCCTGCACATCCACGGGCAGGTGGGGAACCGCCTGACAGCCATCCACCAAAACTTTCGCCCCAACGGCATGGGCTTTCTCGGCTATCGAGGTAACCGGATGCACGGTGCCGAGGAGGTTCGACATGTGCCCCACACAGACCAATTTCGTTTTTGCATTCAGCAGCGTGTCGAGTTGGCCAATATCCAGAACACCGTCCGCAGGGAGTGCTGGGAGGAACTTCAGGACTACCCCCCGATCCTTCGCCAACATTTGCCACGGGACAATGTTAGAGTGGTGCTCCATTTCCGTGGTGAGCACTTCGTCACCAGGTTTCAAGTTCTGCCGCGCCCAACTGAGCGCGACGAGGTTGATTGCCTCGGTGGCATTGCGCGTGAAAATTACTTCTTCAGCGCCTTTCGCGTTGATGAATTGTCGAACGTCCTCTCGCGCACCTTCGTAGAGTGCGGTCGCCTCCCCGCTCAAAGTGTAGATGCCACGGTGGACATTGGCGTTGTGGTGACGCTGGAAGTCGTCCATGGCCTGAAGCACGCTCTCGGGCTTCTGGCTGGTGGCGCCACTATCCAAGTACACCAAAGCCTTGCCCTGGACACGGCGGGAAAGGATGGGGAAATCTTTGCGTATGGCAGAGGCTTCGAACATCTCAATTCAGCCTACACTGATTACCAAAAAAATAAAACGCCTACTTGGAATGTAGGCGTTCTGAAAGATCATTGAGCATTTGCGCGCAGCAAGTTGCGGACATCGCGGCGGAGGCTCTTCGGCACTGGACCGACGAGCGTGAGGATTGCCTGTTGGGTTGGGAAGATGCTCCGGGCAACCCGCCGGACGTCACGAACGCGAACGTTGCTGAGCGCGCGGACGAACTGCCCAGTCGAGAGGACGTCACCAGTGAGGAGGAGCTGCTCAGCGTAGAACTTCGCTTGCGAGTGCGGGTCGTAGTTCCGCTCTCGCGCCGATGCCTTGAGCGCAACCTGTGCGAGGTGTAGGTGATCCTGCGTGAACATCCCGTTCGCCAGTGCCTGCGTCTCGTTGATGACGATGCCGAGCGTCTCCAACATTGCAGAGCTATGCACTGACCAGTTGATAAGCACGTAGCCGTTGCCCTCGGTGTGCCGTACAGAGCATTCAACCCCGTACACCAAGCCGGTCTGGGTAATGAGCTGCAGGAAGAGCCGCGAGCTCTCCCGGCCGTAGAGGTGATTCCGGAGTACCGAGACCGCCAAGCGCTTCGGGTCGGCGAAGCCGAATGGAACGGGGAACGAGAGGCTCACGTACACAGTTTGGCTCTCCCGTCGCGTAACGCGCAGCCGCTGCCGAACCTTCGGGTACGGCAACGGTGGCGCTGGCTCGCCAGGCTTCAAGCTCCCGAAGCACCGGCGTACCAACCGTTCAGCGATAGCTGCATCGAAACACCCAGTCACCGCAACAGCGCACCGATGGCCGACGGTGAACTGCTGGTACCACGCCCGGATATCCTTGAGGGTGAGCGCGCCCAAACGGTCGAGCGTCCCCAGGATGGGCAAGCTCCCTGCTGTCCCTTGGTTGAGGTTCGCCATCGTCTTGTCGATGAGCGTTACCTCGAGGCTATCATTACCCAAGTACTCTTCCTCACGGATACGGCGAAGTTCATGGTCGACGGTCGTACGGTTGATACGAGGTCGCAGCAGCGTGTCTCGGGCCAATTCCATCGCAGCACGTAGGTGCCGAGGTTTCGTCTCATAGCCGAAGCGCATCACGCGCTGGTCGGTTTCCGCCGAGGTGTTCGAAGTGCACGCGTCGAATACCACACCCCGGGTTTCCATGGTATCGAATCGCCGGCAGTGGAACGCCAGCACGTGCTCCAGCAGGTGGGAAATTCCATTGACAGCTTTGGTCTCGTACGCGCTCCCCGCGTCCAAGACAACGCCGATACCGACGTCGATCGTGCTCTGGAATGGAACCAGGGCGACCCGGACGCCATTCTCCAGAGCGAAAACCTTCTTCATGCTAACCTCCATGTCTATTTGTCAAAGATTTTTTCGTGCACCCAGCCTACAACGACCATTCGTGCAGGGCAAATAGAAAAGCGACTGCGGGGAGCAGTCGCTTGTACCAAAGACATACTACCAAGGTTCACGCTCGTCATCCTCATCATCGCCCGGAAACACATCGTACTCATCCCAGGCAACGTGCTCTGGACGCCAGGTATGGTCGGGGTGGAACTGCTTGTACACCCACTGCTCCCGTTCGGTGAACGTGTTCGGCTCCACATCAGCGAGCTCAATAACCGATGCCAGAATAGTGAGGCTGAAGAGTTCCTGCGGGAACCGCCGGAAGTACGCTTTCCACTTCTGGCTCTCCCATTCTGAGGGATCATCGGGAAAGTCGTCGTGCACGACCGTAATGAGCGAGGAAGCACGGTCACCCAAGACGCTCCAGCGCGAGCATGTGCGCGCCGGTGCGAACTCCTGGCACGCCGACACGCGTTGCAATGGTGTGCAAATTCTGCAGGCACTCCAGACCGGCGGGAAACGATTCCCGCGGGCAACGCTTGGCGATGCGGGTGAGGAAGCTCGGGTGCCACAGGCTCACGTTGTGTCCAAAATCTTGAGCGAACGCGGTGAGCCGGTGTAGCACTTCTCGTTCGGCATTCCGAACGCACGCATCGGCGTAACCCCGAGCTTCCGCCTCCTCCGTGCAAGGTGGGATCTGGGTGGCCGCGCCTTTGCCATTGTACGTCTCAATCAGATCGAAGAGCACGAACGTGTCGAGTACGGGCAACGCAGGCCACGAAAACTCACGAGGACGTCGGCGGAACTTCTTCATGGCACGCCTCCGTCTGCAGGTCAACGCCGACCCAGATTTCCTTCGTTACGCTGTCGCTGTCTGCGCACTGCCCGAGGATACTCACAATCTGCTGAATAATGAAGAATCCTCGACCATGGTCAGGCAACTTCTCCATGGCTTCCGCATTCGTGGGGTCACCGGAGAAGGCGGTGTCTGGTATGGGTCCCAGTGTGTCGGTGATACCGACGAGGACGAAGCACTGCGCTACGTAGAGGAAGTGCACGCGGATGATCCGCGTGGGATCCATGCCATCGTGCGTCATGGCATTCATGACTATTTCTGACACGGCAATGCTCAAGTACGTCTTGCGGTCACTGTCGAGCGGTACGCCCGCGAGGAAAGCGTTCAGCCTATCATCAACGATGTCCGGCCGGTGGGGGTACGCAGCAATATCGAACTGCTCGGACGTACAGCCGTCAATGTCGATGGGCACTTCGTCCCGAGTGAACCAGTCCGGCGGGAGGAACACGATGATGTTCCCAGGGAAGTGAAAGCACTAGAGTGACATGACGTCCTCCTTTCGGGTTGGAAATGTTCCGGTTTCAGGGTCTTTGAGGGAAGCCTACGCCGGCCAGCGCTGCTGTCAATCAGTGGGCAAGAATGGCTGGCAGAGCGCCTCCGGCACGCGTTTGAGTGCTGGGGTGAGGAACCCGGCAACGATGAGGTGGCGCGCCTGGTCTGCCGGAATGCCGCGAGACATGAGGTAGAAGAGCTGCTCATCATTCACGCGGCTCGTCGTGGAACCGTGCGATGCCTTCACGTCATTCGCCTCGATTTCGAGAGTGGGCAGAGATTCGGCGAGCGCAGTGTCGAGCAGGAGAACGTCATCGCGGTAGTAGCTGCGCGTCTGCTGGGCGCCCGGTGCGACGCGAATGAGCCCAGTGAAAACGCTGCGACTCTCCCCTTCGTACACGCCGCGCACGAGCACGTCACCACGCGTGCTCGGCACGAGGTGCTGCACCACGACGTGGCAGCCGTGGTGCTCTGCACCGCGACCGTGGTACATGCCCGTGAACTTCCCGTTTGCCCCCGGCGCGGTGAGGGCCAGAACAGCGCGCGTTTCAATGCGGCTTCCACCAAAGACGCGATCGATGACGTGCAGCGTCGCGTCACGGCCGACCGTCGCGTCAATGGTGAGCTCGCGAAATGCCGCCTCGTCGTACGTAGCCGCGAGAAGGAGTGTCAGCGACGCGCCATCGGCAACCACGACGTCCAAGCGGGTGCGCCCCGGCGTAGGTGAAAGCGTCTGCTCTCCCGTCTGTCCAGCTGCAATGCGTATGTGCTCGCGCTTCTCCGGCAGCCCATGCGGAAATGGCCGCAGCGGGTCGTGCTTCACCTGAGGGAAGGTAGTACTCATCCAACCGATCCTTCCATTTCCAAGCGGATGAGCCGGTTGAGCTCTACGGCGTACTCGAGCGGGAGCTCCTTGGCGATAGGCTCGATGAAGCCCTGCACGATCAAGCT
>JBGSPR010000064.1:0-4390 GCA_041738495.1 Patescibacteria group bacterium | reverse complement strand
CATCGGCAGTGACCGCACCGCCGCGCACCGCGGTATTCGCCAGAGCGATGCTCGTGGTGAAAACGCGGAACGGCCGCCAGGACAGCGTGCCGGTGAACGTCCCGGCGCGATCCAGCGCGTAGGGCGACTGGCTGGGAACGTCCACGCGGACGTCCGAGCTCTTCATCCAGCCAATGCTGAAGTCAAATGGTCGTGCGTCCGGCTGCGTGCTGCGACGCGCCTGCGCCGAAACTCCAGCAGGAATCAACCAGGAAACCGATACGAGAACGAGAATCGCAATGAACAGTGTCCGTACCATTGGGTACCTCCTTGTACGGGTTTGCGTGTTACGTTTCGGCGCACTCTAGCAAGCGGTGTGAAAAGGGTCAAGCACGCAGGGGTCGCCGTGTGGCGACCCCTGCCCTGCACTCACGCGCGTTTCCCGAAGAGCGATCGGTACTGCACGAGGAGCGCGCCCCCCGTACCCAACGTGAACACACCGAGGAGGAGCAAGCTTTCGGGTAATTGCGCAACCTTGAGGACGAGGCCGAACATCCCCAGGAGCACAACTTGCCCGAAGCCATCCACAGCCGACTGCACCGACGAAACCGTGGCGCGGTTCTCAGAGTCCAGGTGGTCGTGCAGGAACTGACCCATGAACGGCTTCAGGTAGCCGCGCACGACGTTCTGCACGAGGACCAATGCAACCATGGGCGTCGCAATGACCAGCGCCATGAGGACGATGGACATGCCGGTGAGCACAACCATGCTGACGACGCTGGCACCAGGTGACACGCGCTTCGCGAGCCACGCTGCGCCCCCGCTGAACACTGCCGCCACGACGTTGAGGCCGAAGAACACCCAGCCGTACATCACCAGCGGCAACTCCACGAGTTCGAAGTACGGGTTGTACGTGAAGAACCACACCTTGCCAATGACCGTGAGGAGCACGGTGTAGGCAATGATCCACTTCACCTTCCGGTTGTTCGCGACGAATAGCACGGAGAGCTTCATGAGATCCCAGTGCTTGGCCGCGGGCGTCGTGCGCGGCGGCTCCACCATCTTCGCTACCATGACGACAGCGATGAGAATGCCAGGCAAGCCCAGCAGCACGGGCAAGCGCATGTGCACGCCTGCTAGGTAGCCAACGCTCAGGGACGTGCAGGCGATGAGCGCGTACCGGTACGCAATGGTTCTGCCTTCAATGCGCTTGAAGTCTCCTGGCCGCCCCGCTGCGACGAGCGTGTCGTAGAGGAGCGCGCTGTCTGCCCCGGAGAGCAAGGAGTAGCCGAGCGCCCACACCAGATTGGACACCCACATCCACAGCGGACTGTTGCCAATCCCGAAGAGGAAACAGTCCAGCACCAGCAAGCTCATACCCACGAGCATTGTGCGCTTCCGTCCTACGCGGTCCGCAATTGCACCGCCGGGAATCTGCAGGAGCATGACCGCCACAACCACGACAGACTCCATGACGTAAATTTCCGACAAGCTCATGCGGCCAATGCTCTGGATGTAGGTGATGAGCACCGGTCCCCAGAACAACGGCTCGCGCAGCATCTGGAACCACGCGTACAGTCGCAGGTTCCGTTCTACATCTTTCTGTTCCATAGAGTATTCTCCTTTCAACGATCAATCGAAAAATCTCGGCCTCTGCTCAGCCGAGATGATGATGGATGGAAAGGGTGAACCTTCTTACATCAGATTATCCCAACTCAGCACAGGCAAAGCGTTGACGACCGCATCGTAACGCGGCATGCCAAAGCAGACCGCAATGGAAGCGGTTTTTTGCTGGTGCCAGTTGTGGAGTGAGGAGTTCATAGTGGTTCGTTTCCCAACGAGCATACGCCGGTCATCGAGCAACGTCAAGGAGAGCACTCGAAGATTTCCGAGTGCTCTCACCAAAGTGCGGGGATCATGGGTGTTCCACGCGGACGTTATCGTACCGCTTCCGCATGAGCCAGCAGAACCAGCCGGTGCTCGGTTTCCAAATGACGTGGATACTCCCGTGCGCGTCGCCCGGCCCGCTCATGCAGCCGAGCTGGATTTTTCCCTGCCGCACGCTGCCTGCCCGGTAGCGCACGAACGTGAGCACGGGGTTGCTGCTCAGCGAGGGAATGTGCAGCGCCACCGCGTCGCCGACGTTGGGAACGAATGTGATCCCCAAGGCTTGGAGAACCGCATCTTCACGCATGCCTACCTCCTTCGACGTTGGTTTTGCCTGGAGCCTAGCACACGACGAGCAAAAGAAAAGCCCGCCAGTGGTGTGTGGCGGGCAACAATCTAAGAAATTCTCTCGATAGGCAGATGGCCGTTAGTAAAGTACGGCTCTAGGTCGGCTCGGGACAAGACCAAAATTGGTATACGATGCTCTTGCCAGAGCACAATGGAACGCTTGATCCACTCGGGCCGGAGGGGGCTTAGCCACTTGAGCTCAATTCCCCAGATGCGTGAACCAGGATACGGCTGCCCGTGCCAGCGATAGGGGTTTCGGAAAACGAAATCCGGCACCCAACCCGGAAAGTTTATCCTCTCGTAGAAGAACGGGACACCTTGCATGGTGAGGAGATTGGCGAGCCAGAATTCCTCTTGGGTTTTGTAATCCTTCCCGTCGTAAACGAACGGAGTTTGAAGTTTGTGGGCGCCTTTATGCACGGGAAAGACTTTCCCATTGACGTACGCATGTTCGTCGGCCATCACGACTTCTGACCGACTCTGCTCTAGTAGAACAGTATTTGCTGTGAAGGCATACCTCCTTGTGTTTTCTAGCGTTGCGTATTTTCAACGAGCCTTCTGGGTTTGAAAAAATCCCGCTGGGGACAGCGGGATGGTCATTCAGGGAGTGTGGGTGAGCCAGCGGTGTGCGTGCGGGGTTTCCATACTTCTAGTGTACTCCCCTCCAAGCACGGAACAACTCCCTAGGCGTGCGGGAGGTCAACGTTTTCCACGGAAACCCCACCATCTGCGAGCTGCGCCAGGTAGCCGACGAAAACGAGCTGTGGAAAACGGTCGGCGATGATCGCCTTCACCTTAGCGAGTTCCTGAATCTGGAAAGCGCGCTCCTGGTCGTACGCGCCGAGGGCTGCAGATCCACCGTAGGCACCGCAGTCAATGTGGGCAACCACGTGCACTTCGGTAGTGCCGTGGAGCGCGTGCGAGAGCTCCACCTGCTTGAGCGCGAACTCCCTGCTGGCATCATCGAGGAAAGCCTTCCCAGCACCTGCCCAGCCCACGAGGTCCGCATCGCCGAAAAGGCCACGCTCGGTGAAGAACTTCGTCAAGCCGGTGATGAATCGGAAATCCATGCAGTGGACAATGATGGCGCGGCAGGTGTGAGACATACACGAAAGAAAAGTAGCGAGACTCTTACGGTAGCAAGTTTCCCTGGCAACGAGAAGAACCGGCACAGGGTGTCGGTTCTGTAAGGTGCTGTGGCTACAGGTAGCGCTCGATGTACTTCCGAGCGCAATTCTTGATGACGTAGGTCCGCCGGCGCTTGGCTTCGGGTACGTGCTCCAACGGCGTCCAGTCAACGTGGAACAGCGGCAGGACAACCTCTTCACTCACGCCGAGTTGCGCGGTGAGGTAGTCGTCCGCCATGAGCGTGTCCAGCAGGACTTTCGCCAGCGGGTACGCGTCTGCGTGCGCCTGGCCGCAGGGCCAGTGGGAAATGAGCAGGATAGTCTTGCCCTTACCCAGCTTCCAGCCGCCGGCCACGCTATTGGTGAGCGCCTGGCCTTCCAGGTGGAAGTGAGGGTTGTACGGGGAGAGCAGCATTCCCCCGCCGTTGAGCGCGGGCAGGTGAATGCGCCGGTTGTAGCGGGAGAGGTGGCCGAAGATATCGTGCGTGTGAGCAGCGTCCGGACAGGTGACGGCGATAATTCCCTCGGCGGCGAGTTGGGTAAGCCGCTCGTCCTTAATTGCCTCCAGGCACTTTTCTCTTTTCAATTCCGCGAGGAATTCCAGGTCGCGGTCCATGGCACGGCGTTGCTCGTCCGTGAGAGCGCTGACGTCCAGCATGTCGTGTCCTCCTCTTCGTGAGTGTTCGGGTACGTGGTGTTCTTCCTCGAAGCAAAAACGATACAGGAAAATGCGACTGTGTCAACCCCGTTGACTTTCGCACACCCCTTGGCGTAGGCTTCGACAGGACGCACCACGAAACACCAACCGAGGAGCTGAACATGGAACCGTTCATTCGCATTGGCGACACCCACCCGTCCATTGGCGTGAGCGAACTATCACCCGAACTCTGCCAGGCAATCGCTGGCCTCGTCCGGCTCACCGAACCTCCCGCGGATGCCCCGCGTGACGTGCGCGGGCGGTACCGCAGCGCGTTGAAACACGCGAGGAGCGCGCAAGTACGCATCATGCCCGAGCTCGTCCAGCACGTTGGACACGTCGACGCAGAAGT
>JBGSPR010000046.1:0-6482 GCA_041738495.1 Patescibacteria group bacterium | reverse complement strand
TTCACCTGCTCCACCGACTGCTTGAGGATACGACGGAAGGGTAAGCGCTTCTCGAGTTGCTCAATCATGTTCTGTGCCACGAGCTGGGCAACGAGCGCGGGGTTCGCAACTTCCTGAATGTTGAGCTTGAACTTGGTCTTCGGGGGGAAGTGCTTGACGAGCGCTGCTTTCAGGTCTTCAGCTCCAGAACCGCCGCGGCCGATGACGATTCCCGGCTTCGCAGTGATAATCGTAACCGTCACGGCATTGCCCGACCGCTCGATTTCAATGCGTGCCACGCCAGCAGAGCGAAGTTTCTTCCTAAGGAATGACTTCACTTCCAGATCCTGCTGTAGGACTTTTCGGTAATCGCGCTTCGCAAACCACTTCGACGACCACTCAGTCGTGATGCCAAGGCGATGTGCTGTAGGGTGAACTTTGTGACCCATAAATTAGGATTCAGTTGCAGGCGTGGGTGAGGATTTCTCGGTCGGTGTTGCAGCAGACTTCGGCGCAGGCTTCGCAACTTTCCGCGCAGCAGCCTTTGCCTTTGGCTTCACGTACTCGCCGAGCGTAATGGTGATGTGGGACGCGTGCTTGAGAATAGTCGTTGCACGACCCTGTGCGTGCGGCATGAACCGCTTGAGCCGAGGTGCCATGTCCACGGTAATTGCCTGGATGCGCAGGGCGCTCGTATCTTCCTTCCCTGCCACCTTCGCGTTTGCAACGGCGGATCGGAGGAGGGTGAGGAGTGGTGCCGCGCTCCCCTTCGGTAGGTGCGTGAGAATGGTCACTGCTTCATCCACGCTCTTCCCGCGCACGAGGTCAGCCACGAGGCGAACCTTGCGGGCGGAAATGCGGATGCTGCGAAGTGTTGCGGACATTGCCATAGGGTACTACTTAGCGGGCGCTGCCTTCGGCGCTGCTGCGGGAGCGGTTGCCGCAGCTGCGGCGGCCATCTCCGCTTCCTTCTGCATGCGACCACCGTGACGGACGAACTTGCGCGTTGGGGAAAATTCACCGAGTCGGTGACCGACCATGTTCTCGGAAACGATGACGGTGATGTGGTTCTTCCCGTTGTGGACGCCGAAGGTGAAGCCGACCATTTCTGGGGTGATCACAGAGTCGCGGGACCACGTCTTAATGACGGTCTTGTCGCCCACGCGTAACTTGCCAACCTTCTTCAGGAGCTTTGGGTGGGTGAATGGTCCTTTCTTGAGAGATCGTGACATAGGTTTAGCTCTTCTTCTTCGCCGGACGGCGCTTGAGAATGAAACGGTTCGAGTGCTTGCCGGCTTTGCGCGTCTTCACGCCGAGCGCGGGCTTCCCCCACGGGGTCTTCGGGTGCTTCATGCCAATGGGCTGGTTCCCTTCTCCACCACCGTGCGGGTGGTCAACCGGGTTCATCACCTTACCACGTACCGTTGGGCGAAAACCCTTGAGAATCACACGGCCAGCTTTACCGAGACGCACGTTACCGTGGTCAACGTTCGACACCTGCCCGAGCGACGCTCGCGCATCTGCCGGCACTGCGCGAATTTCTCCGGATGGCATTTTCACCTGGGCCATTCCGCCCTCGAGCGCCATGACGACTGCCGACGCGCCCGCAGAGCGGACGGTGAGACCACCACGTCCCGGGTGGAGCTCAACGCTGTGAATTTGCATGCCAACGGGAATGTCCTTCAGCGGCATACGGTTGCCAACCGTCACGTCCACGCGCTTCGTCGCGCTCACCACCTGTGCCCCTGGCTGGAGACCAGCCGGAGCAATGACGTACCGCTTCTCACCATCCGGGTACTGCAGGAGTGCCAGGTACGCGGTTCGGTTTGGATCGTACTCAATACCCAGAACGGTGCCGGGAGTGTCAAGTTTATCCTGGAGGAAATCAACGGTGCGCAGGAGCCGCTTCGCACCACCGCCACGGTGGCGCGTGGTGATCTTCCCCTGGTTATTGCGGCCACCGGTTCGGAACTTCGGTGCGAGCAACGACTTCTCCGGCGTGCGCTTCGTCACCTCGGTCTTCCAACCGCTCACGCCTGCGTGGCGTCGTCCTGGGGTCGTTGGTTTGTAGAGTTTGAATGCCATACTAGCTGGTTACGTCAATAGTCTTGCCGGCTGGGAGTGTGACCGTGGCCTTCTTCCAGGACTTCTGCTTGCCCTTCATGAGACCAAAGCGGATTGCCTTACCGCGCACGGTACGCGTCGTGACGTGCACTGGACGTACGCCGTACGCTGCGTGCACCGCATCGCGTACCTCGATCTTACTTGCTGACGTTGGCACTGCGAAAACGTACTGGTTGTGGCTAGTAAGCCGCGTAGACTTCTCGGTAAGCACCGGTCGTAGGAGCGTGCGGTGTGCGTGTCGCGTGTCAGACTTGAGGACGCGCGGCTTCTTCGTATCAACCGCTTCCGCCTTCGCCACCTCTGGCTGCTTCGCAGGTGCAGCAACATCCTTCGCATTGGCAGGCTTCTTATCCTTGCCAACATCCTGGTGCTTCTTGCGAATGCGATCGAAGAGTCCCATAGGGGTGCTTAGGAGGCTTTCTTGAAGAAGGTTTTCGCGATGACGTCCAGACTGGAAACCGGGAGAACAAGGTGGTGGCTTCGCAGGATGTCGTACGCATTCAAGCTGTCTGCGCGTAAGACGTCTACGTGCGGCATGTTCCGCGTGGCACGAACGAGGAGGACGTTGTGGCTTGCAGGAATCACCGTGGTGCGTCGAACCGCTTGGAGTTTTTTCAAGAGGAGGTTCACTGGCTTGGTACGGCCATCTGCGGGCAGGGATTCTACGAGGATCACGCGCTGCTTCGCGGCCTGGAGGGAGAGTGCCATTGCCAGCGCCTTGCGCCGCACGTTCACCGGAAGCTGCTTCGTCCAGTTACGCCCTGTGCGCGGACCGAATGCTTTGCCGCCACCACGCCACTGCGGGTTGCGCGTCGAACCTTGGCGAGCGTTCCCCGTGCCCTTCTGGCGCCACGGCTTCTTCCCACCGCCACGCACTTCTGCCTTCGTCTTCGTGTGCGCCAGACCCAAGCGCTGATTCGCGAGGTGTGCGGTAGTTACGAGGTGCAGGATGCCCGCGTTCGCTGGTACGCCGAAGATTGCGGGGTCGAGTTGCACGTCCTTGGTGGGCTTACCCTCCAGGTCGTACACCTTTGCAGTCAGTGGCGCGTGCGTTGCCATACCTATGCAGTTTGGATGAGGAGGAGGGAACCTCGGCTACCAGGAACAGCGCCCTTGAGCGCGATGAGGTGCTTGGTCGCGTCAACTTCCACAACTTCTAAGTTCTCGACCGTCGTCTTCTGCCCGCCCATGCGGCCGGCCATGCGCAAGCCCTTCATGATGTGCTGCGGGAAAGTGGCGCCAACAGAACCAGGCATGCGGAGGTTATCCTTGTGGCCGTGACTCGCAGGGCCACCACGGAAACCGTGCCGGCGAACGACGCCCTGGAAACCCTTGCCTTTGGCAACGCCGGTCACGCGAACGACATTCCCAGGGGCAAACGTTGATGCTTCAATGACCGAACCGCGCTCCAATCCTGCTACATCGTCGATGCGGAATTCCTTCAGCGTACGGTTCGCTGGCAAATCTTTTACATGGCCCGCGCGCGCCTTCGTGGCGTGCTTCGCCGAGCCGAATGCAAGCTGCACAGCCGCGTACCCGTCCTTGGGGGCGGTCTTCACCTGCGCCACGACGCACGGACCAGCTTCCACGAGGGTCACCGGCACGACGTTCCCGTTGTCACGGAAACGCTGGGTCATACCAATCTTCTTTGCGAGGATGAATGCCATTGGTGGGTACGGTTGGAGTTGCGGAGTGCGCAACCAACTGGGGAAAAAGAAAATCTGGCCGATGACTGCCAGATGTCGGTCCACGTGCGTGGACGTCCATGGCGAGTCGTTATCCCGGGCTTACGGGTACACTGGTGCGACTATTGTCAGCCCGAGAACCTACTGCCTCACGTGTGATGCGGTAGGGTCGGCCGTCCCGTTCTACGGAACGAACGACCTCACCGCATTGAACTACATCTTTATTTCTACGTCAACCCCCGCAGGGAGGTTGAGGTTCATCAGCGCGTCCACAGTCTTCGCTGTTGGATCGAGAATATCCAGCAATCGCTTGTGGGCGCGCATCTCGTACTGCTCGCGAGAATTCTTGTGGACGAAGGAAGAGCGAATAACGGTAAACCGATTGCGCTCGGTTGGCAGGGGCACCGGTCCGCGCACGCTCGCGCCAGTCCGCTTCACCGTATCGATAATGGTGCGGATAGACTGGTCGATGATCTTGTGGTCGTACCCGCGAATTCGAATGCGAATGCGCTGGTGGACTTCTTCTTCGACGGTTGCGACGGGTTGTGGAGTTGCCTCTGGCATGGAACGAGCTAAGGAGCGGGGAGGAATGTCGCCCGCCCCGCAGTACGCGGGGCGGGCGAATGAGTAGTTACTTGATAATCTTCGTCACGACACCGGCGCCGACCGTGTGACCACCCTCGCGGATGGCGAAGCGCTGGTTCTCTTCCAGTGCCACCGGGGCGACGAGCTTCACCGTAAGGTTCACGGTATCGCCAGGCATCACCATTTCTGCACCAGCCGGCAATTCCACCTCACCCGTAACGTCCGTTGTGCGGATGTAGAATTGTGGTTTGTAGCCCTTCAGGAACGGCGTGTGGCGGCCACCTTCCTCCTTCGTGAGGATGTAGCACTTCGTCTCGAAGTCAGTGTGCGGCGTAATGGTGCCAGGCTTTGCCACCACTTGACCACGCTCGACTTCGTCCTTCTTGGTGCCGCGGAGGAGCAAACCAGCGTTATCCCCGGCCTGACCCTGCTCCAGCTGCTTCTTGAACATTTCAATACCCGTCACCACGGTCTTCGCCGTAGGCTTCAAGCCAACAATTTCCACTTCTTCATTGAGCTTGATGGTGCCACGGTCAATGCGCCCGGTGACGACTGTGCCGCGACCTTCAATGGAGAACACGTCTTCAATGGCCATGAGGAACGGCTTGTCCAGGTCGCGCTTTGGCTCGGGCACGTACTCGTCGAGTGTCTTCACGAGCTGCATGATGGATTCCTGCGCTGCCTTATCCCCTTCCAGCGCCTTGAGTGCTGACCCGCGGATAATGGGGGTGGTGTCGCCAGGGAACTCGTACTTCTTCAAGAGGTCGCGGATTTCCACTTCTACGAGGTCAATGAGCTCTGCGTCGTTCACCATGTCCACCTTGTTGAGGAAGACGACGATGTACGGCACGCCAACCTGGCGAGCGAGGAGGATGTGCTCGCGAGTCTGCGGCATTGGGCCGTCCGCAGCGGATACCACGAGAACTGCGCCGTCCATCTGGGCGGCACCGGTAATCATGTTCTTCACGTAGTCAGCGTGCCCAGGGCAGTCCACGTGGGCGTAGTGACGCTTCTCGGTTTCGTACTCTACGTGGGCAGTAGCAATAGTAATACCGCGCGCCTTCTCTTCCGGCGCGTTGTCGATTTGGTCGACACCCTTCTGCTGGGCTTTCATGCCGTTGTCAGCGAGGGTCTTGAGAATTGCTGCGGTGAGCGTGGTCTTCCCGTGGTCGACGTGACCAATGGTTCCTACGTTCACGTGCGGCTTGCTGCGGTCAAATGTCTCGGCCATATGACGTGAGAATTAATGGCTAGGTGTAGAGAAAGTGGGTGAATTTGAGTGCGGGAGTGAGCATACCAACCTCTTGCCATCTTGGCAAGGGGGAGGCTGAGGCTACCCCGCAGGCTGGGTAGCGGACTTCTCGATAATTCCCTGTGCGACGTTCCGGGGTACTTCTGCGTAGTGGCTGAACTCCATGCTGTAGGAAGCGCGACCCTGGGTCATGGATCGCAACGCGGTAGCGTAGCCGAACATCTCGGCGAGCGGGACATCGGCATCGATGACACGCATTTGGCCGCGATCGCGCATCTCCTTAATTTGGGCGCGCTTGCTATTCAGGTCGCCGATGACGTCACCCATGAAGGATTCGGGTGTCACGGCCTCCACCTTCATGATTGGCTCGAGCAGGATTGGCCTCGCCTTCTTGCACGCAGCTTGGACGGCCATGGAACCCGCAATTTTAAACGCCATTTCTGAAGAGTCCACCTCGTGGTAGCTGCCGTCGTACACCGTCACCTTCACGTCAATCATGGGGAAACCCGCAACAATACCACGGTCCAATGCCTCGGCAATACCTTTGTTGATTGGCTGGATGTACTCCTTGGGAATGACGCCACCCTTCACCTCATCCACGAATTCGTAGCCCTTCCCCTTCTCGTTCGGCTCCACTTTCACCCAGCAGTGCCCGTACTGGCCGCGGCCACCCGTCTGGCGAATGTACTTCCCCTCAGCATCGCCCGGCGCGGTAATGGTTTCCTTGTAGGCGACCTGGGGCTTGCCGACATTGGCCTCTACTTTGAACTCGCGCTTCATACGGTCGACGATGATATCCAGGTGCAGCTCACCCATGCCGGAGATAATCGTCTGGTTGGTCTCCTCGTTGAACTTCA
>JBGSPR010000053.1:0-4294 GCA_041738495.1 Patescibacteria group bacterium | reverse complement strand
GGCGATGTTCTTGCGCGCCTCCCGTGGAGCGAACGCGAGGATGTACGATGCGGGCAGGTTCGGGAGCGGTGCGTGCGGGCCAAGCGGGACGTGATCGACGCCCGAGTGCACGACGTGCAGGCGATCCTGCACAGCTGGCACGAAGTGCCGCACGTCATCTGCGGTGTGGCGTGATACGGCAATGACCGCCGTTGCCTGCTGGAGCAACTGAGCGAGCCGAAGCCCCGCGTGCCACACGCGCTGGCGGAAGGTGAAGTACGACGGGTGCTGGAGAAAAGAAACGTCGTGCACGGTCACCACGAACGGGTGACCTGGCTGGACGGATGCGTACTTCGGCGTGGGCGCGAAGAAGACGTCCGATGGAACGTACTGGTCGAGGAACGGGCGCCGGAAGCAGGCAAGCGAAGCGTTGAGGAACTTATTCGGAACGCGCAGGCTGCGCACGGGGAAATTCACCCGCGCCGGTTCGCGTAGGCCGGTGTGCAAGCCAACGAACCCAACACCCGGCAGCTGTGCTGGCAGGCGCGTGAGGAGCTCGCGTGTGTAGAGCGCAATGCCACCTGCCTCCCCTTCTGCGAGGCAGCGCAAGTCAACGGCAACGCGCATGTGCGCTTCAGGTTGTGCTACTACCATCCCGACGCGTGCGCACAGCCGCGAGCGCGCCAATGGTAGCAACAGCGGCGAATGCCCCGAAGAAGAGACCAACGATTGTTGCGAGGAGCTGCTGCTTTCCCTGCTTCGCCGTAACGGGCTTCTCACCAATCACCTCGAAGAGCGCTTTCCGATCGGCAGTCTGGTTGAGCTCCGCCGAGCGCTCCTCAACCGTGCCAATGATGGACTGGGAGAGTGCCTCGGCTTCCTCGCTCGTGGGCGTGCTGAAGCGGAGCACGAGGTTCTGCGAAGAGTACTTCTTAATACTGAACCGTGCTGTCAATTTCGTTAGGTCTTCCACTTTCGGATCGACGTTCGCCCGCTCGTAGATTTGCACGATCACCGAGGGCGTGAGGAACCAGCTGAGTACGGTATCGGAGAACAGGTCAGACGCTTGGAGTGCGTAGTACCCATCGAACTGGTACTCGGTCGTCGTCTGCTTGTTAATGCGATTCACCGTGAAGGCAATGGACGTCGCGTACGAGTCTGGCCGCGTCGAGGAAAATGCGAACGCTGCAACCGCTGGAATGAGCACGGTAGCCAGGACAACCCAGCGCATGCGCCAGGCGAGGTGGAAGGTTTCGAGGGTTTGCATAGGCACCAGTGTACTACGGCGTACGTGGGGTGTCCACGCGGCCTGTGCGGCGAAATTCCTCTACGCTCTGCTGGATGAAGTTGCCCATACGCTGCTGGAAAACGCGTCGGTCAAAGGTTTGGGCGTGCTGCCGAATGCGCTGCGGGTCGAACTGCTGCGGCCGGAGCCGAATGATGGTATCCGCAAGCGACTCCCACGACTGCTCGTCGAAGAAGGCACCGGTCACACCCTCGTGCACCGTTTCCAGAGCACCACCCGCGCGGAAGGCAACCACAGGTCGCCCAGCGGCCATGGCTTCAACCGGGGCAATGCCGAAGTCTTCGACCTGCGGGTTGATGAACCCAAGCGCGCGAGAGAGCACCGCGTTCCTGTCCACGTCGTACCCCAAGAACTCAATGTTCGGTTTTGCCATCTTCCGGAGGGCCGCTTCTTCCTCGCCCGTCCCAATAATTTTTAGGGGGATGTTCAGCTCGTTGAATGCTTGGATCGCCAGGTCGAACTTCTTGTACGGTCGAAGTCGCCCCATCATCACGTAGTAGTTCCCGATGTCGGGTGACACGCGAAACTTCTCCGTGTCCACGGGAGGGTAGATAACCGTTGCCGTCCGACGGTAGTACTTCTGGATGCGCTGGGCAACGAACTGCGAGTTCGCAATGAAAGCGTCCACGCGGTCTGCGGCCTGCCGATCCCACACGCGCAAGTAGTTGAGCGCGAAGGGCAGGACTTTTCGAACCAAGCGTGGCACCCGAACTTCATTCGGGTAGGTGTGCGCGTCGCTCCACAGGTAGCGCGTGGGCGTGTGGCAGTAGCAGATGTGCAGCGTCCCGGGTGGAACGATGACGCCCTTAGCGAACGCCGAGGCATCGGAGAGGACGACGTCGTAGCCGTGGAAGTCGAAGCTCTCGATCGCCGCAGGCATGGCGAGGAGGTACCACTTGTAGCGCTTCTTCCCAAAGGGCAGCCGCTCGATAATCGACGTGCGCACGTGCCAGTCGGCGAACGTGTTGCCGACCTTCGCGGTATCGTGCACCAGCGTGTACACCGGCGCCTTCGGGTACTGCTCGTGCAGCGCCTCGAGCACGCGCTCAGCACCGCCGAGCTGGTTCAGGTACTCATGGACGAGGGCGATGCGCATAGCAATTACACAGCGGCGCGGCGCGAGAGCACCACGCCCGGGGTTTTGAAGAGGATGACAATGTCCGTAGCAAATGACCAGTTCTCAATGTAGGTAATGTCCAGCCGCGCTTCATCATCGAAGTCCAGGCTCGACCGCCCGCTCACCTGCGCCATGCCGGTCATCCCCGGTTTTATGGTCAGGAGCTTCCTGTGCCACGGTTGGTAGCGCGCAACTTCTTCGGGCTCGTGCGGTCGCGGGCCCACCAAGCTCATCTGCCCGAAGAGGACGTTGAAGAGCTGAGGGAACTCATCCAGGCTCGTGCGTCGGAGGAATCTACCCATGCGCGTCACCCGCGGATCATCCGTCATCTTGAAGAGCGGGCCATCCCTGCGCTCATTCTTGTCCATCAACGTTTGCTTCAACGCGTGGGCATTCCGAATCATCGAGCGGAACTTGTACAGTGTGAACGTCTTCCCCCGCTCACCGACGCGGCGGAGTTTGGCGAAAACTGGACCAGGCGAATCCAGCAGGATGAGCGCGGCAAGGAGCAGGAAAATCGGCGAGAGGAGCAGGATGAGCGTGAGGGAAGCGCCTATGTCAAAGGCGCGCTTCCAAATGCGGCCCCAGCCATCCAGCTTCGTCCGCTGCACAGCTACGACTGGTTGACCAAATTGCGTGCGCACTACCACGTGGCTTGCTTGCGTGGCGAATAAATCTGGGATGTACGAGAAGTCCAACTGCTCCTGCTGGCTCGCCTCGAGGAGCGCGAGCACATCTGCTTGCGGGAGTGCGGTTGTGGCGAGGAGTACTGCATCGGGTTGCTTGGCCTGGATGAGCGCGCGGAACTCTTCGCGGCGCGCCAGACTGTAGTCGGGCAACCGTCCGACGAGCTTGTACCCTTCACCCCGTCCCTCGAAGAGGTCGGTAACAATCCTATCCGCTTGCTCGCCGCTGCCCACGACGACCAAGGCTTGCAAGCCAACGCCGCGCGCCTTGAGCATGCGTACGATGCCGCGCACGAGCATGCGCGCAATGGTGAGGTAGAGAATGGCGAGCAGCCAACCCGCGAGTACGATGAAGCGAGAGGAGAAGAGTTCGCGGCGGAAGAAGATGGTGAGGATGAGCACGGTCACTGCTGCAGACGAAGCCAGGATGATACGGCCGACCTCGGCAATTGCCTGCCGACGGCGCAGCGTGTACAAACCAGCAACGGCCATGCAGGCGAGCCACAGGAAGCTCAGCGCAATGCTCAAGCCAAGGTACTCGCGGAGCGGGAGCTCAGCAATAGCGGGTTGGAGCGCAGGAATCGAGCTGCTGAACCGCAAGCTGTACGCGGTGAGTGCTGCCAGGAACACCATTGCGAAGTCCAGCGGCACCGAGACGGCAGCAGTAATGATATCGAGTCGACGCATGGTTGGGGGTGAAGGGAAAGTGGACGCTATGCTGTGCATACCGTCCACTGGTGCCTACGCCAGCCGGTAAGCCGAATTCTGTGCGCAGCACCTCGAGTTCATCGAGGACCACGCGATGACTATCTCTCTTGGATGCGCATTGCTGCGCACCTCTAGCAGCCAACCCGGTGCCTCATCGGCACCCTACTTGGCCTTGCACCGGAGAGGGTTTACCACGAGCTGCATCACTGCAGACCCGCGTGAGCTCTTACCTCACGATTTCAGCCTTACCTGATCTCTGCTTGCGCAGAGCCATCGGCGGTGTGTTCTCTGTTGCACTATGCCCTAGGCTTGCTCCATCCAAAAACTCGCGAGGACTCCTTGGATGGCTTACTCCCGGTTGCCGTTAGCAACTCTCCATGACCTGTTGCCAGGCCGGTGTTCGGACTTTCCTCCCTTCTTGCAAAGGGCAGTCATCTGGATGACGTAGGCACGCGCACTGTACGAAAAAACCCACCTCTTGTCAATGGGCATCCTTGA
>JBGSPR010000007.1:0-21304 GCA_041738495.1 Patescibacteria group bacterium | reverse complement strand
CCTCCGCCAGCGCGGCCTCGCCCGGGCTGCGACGTTCACGTGGCACCGAACTGCGCAGCTTACTCTCGACGCCCTTCTCCGTACCGCGCACGCATGATTGCCATCACACGACCACAACTTGGACTCGCCCTCTTCGCTCTCGCTAGCGTTTCCCTCGTCCTTGGCTTTGCCGCGAGTCGCGCTCCCCTCCTTACCCTTGCGGCGGTATGCGGCCTCGCCCTCTTCACGCTCTTCCTCCGCTGGCCGCTCTGGGGTGTGGTGATGGCTACGTTCCTCTTGCCCTTCGAGCGCATTGGCGCCGTGGACCTCGCGGGCGTAACTATTCGACCCAGTCAGGTTGTAGCGCTCATCCTCATTGTTGCGTGGAGTGCGCGCAGTGCTTTCCGAGGTGTGCTCCAGTGGCGACCCGTCCCCGTGCTCTGGCCAGTACTCACCTTCCTCGTGGTCGAAGCCGCTGGCATAGCGAGCGCAGCGAACCAGCCACGAGCAGTCGCGGTGTTCGGCTTCACCGCTTTCACGCTGGCGGTAGGCGTGCTCGTCCCGCAGCTCGTGCGTACGGAGCGGCACGCCCAGGTTGTCGTCACGGCACTGGGGCTCACCACACTCCTCGTGTCAGCATTCGGACTCTTCCAGTTCCTCGGTGATCTCGCTGGTCTGCCGACGAGCGTCACCGGCTTGCGGGACTTGTACACGAAAGCAATTCTCGGGTTCCCACGCGTGCAATCGACTGCCCTAGAGCCGCTGTACTTTGCGAACTTCCTCATCCTCCCGCTCTCCCTCACAGCAGCGATTACGCTTGCGAAAGTCCGACTCGGTTGGTTCGTGGGTCTCCCTGTCCTCGCGCTCGGTGGCGTCGTCTTCGTGCTCACCGTCGCCCGGGGTGGCTACGCAGGGCTCGCCGTTGCCTTGGTGATCATCCTCGCCGCGCACTGGAAGCAAGTATTGCACCCCGGGCGCTTGCTCGGGTTGGGTGCGCTCGTGGTCATCGTGGGCGTTCTCGCATCGCAGCTCTTGAGTAGCGGGACGAATGGATTGAGCGCGCGCTTGTTCACCGACCACGTTCGTAACCTCTTCACGGGCGCGAGCTACGAAGAGCGCGTGCAAACGTTTGACGTAGCACTGCGTGCAGTGCGGGAGCGGCCGTGGCTTGGCGTTGGTCCAGGGCAGTACGGACCGTACGCGTCTATTAACCCGTCGCACGAGCCTAAGGATGGCTGGAAGATCGTGAACAACCTGCCCCTCGAGCTCCTCGCGGAAACCGGAATTATTGGATTTGGTGCAATCTTGGTTGCGTGGGGCATACTTATCGTTCGGAGCGTGCGTGCGATACGCCGGGCACCAACACCACTTACCCGCGCGCTCATTGTTGGCGCCCTGGCCGCATTCATTGGAACGTTGGTGCAGTACCAAACGTTCTCCATCATCTACATCATGCACGTGTGGGTAGGCATTGGCCTCCTCATTGCTTTCCAGAACCTCGCCCTCGTCCGTCCCCGGCCATGATCATCCTCGCCCTCGGGCTTGCGTGCGTGGCAGCGGTACTCGCCTGGTACCGCCCCGTGTGGGGTGCGTACGCAATCCTCACATTCCTCCCGGCGTACCAGCTTCGCGTAGAAGTACTCGGATTACCCAGCACCGTGCTGGAGTTCGTCCTGCTTGCAAGCGTTGCCGGTGCGCTGGTGCACTGGGCGCGTCACCCCTCGTCGCAGCCGCGCCTGCGGCCAGCAGGCATACTCGCGAGCATCGCGTGGCTTGCCATTGGCGGGCTTGGCGTTGCTGTTGCTGGCGATACGTACGCGGCGCTTGGACTCTTCCGCGCCTACATTGCCGAGCCCCTCCTCACCCTCCCGCTCTGGGTGGCAGCGTGGCAATCTGCCACTGGTCGTCGGGGAGTGCTCGCCATCGCGAGCGCGCAGCTGGTGCTGGCAGCGTGTACGACCGTGCTCCAGTACGCGCGCGTCATTCCCGCTCCCGAGCCGTGGATGAGTGAGCTCCCCGCGCGCGCCGCAGGATTCTTCCCCTACCCGAACGCGCTCGCGCTCTACGTTGCGCCGCTCGCGGCACTCCTGTGTGGCGTGGCGGTCGCCACGCGTGCGCTGAATGGATGGGAAAGACGCTTGTGGATAATTGGGTCAGCGAGCGGCGTTATTGCGTGTGCGCTCGCAGTATCGCGTGGCGCGCTCCTCGCGCTCGGCATCACCGCGCTCGTACTTGGTGCGTGGAGCAAGCGGAAGTACTGGTGGTGGGCAGTGTGCGGAAGTATTCTCGCTGCACTCCTCATCGTGCCCGCGACGCGTGAGAAAATTACCGACGTCGTACACTTGCGCGATACTTCTGCTGACGTCCGCAGCGTGCTCTGGCGCGGTACGTGGCGCTTGGTTACTGACCGCCCACTCGTCGGCGCGGGGCTGGGAGGTTTCCCCGCGCTCTACCCGTACTACAAGTACCCCCAGCACGTGGAACTCTTGCAGTACCCGCACAACCTCGCGCTCAATGCGTGGGTAGAACTTGGATTCCTCGGTCTCGCTGCTACCGTGGTGGTCATTTTTTGGCTAGGATTCGCGCTCTTTCGCCGGTTGCGCGCTCGTGACCCGTGGGCTGTAGGTGCTCTGGGCGCCTGGATTACCCTCGTCGTGCACGGCCTCGTGGACGTGCCGTACTTCAAGAATGACCTGGCGATCCTCACGCTCCTCCTCATCGTCATTGCCTTACGCGCGCCAGGGGAACACGTGCCCGAAAACAAAATTCCGCTAGCGTAGAGCCAACGGAATTTTGCTTTTCAGACTGAGATAGGTAACCTATCGTTGTCTTAACACTTCACGCGAAGAACTAGCGCTTCTTCTTCTTCGCTACCTTCTTCTTTTTCTTTGCAACCTTCTTCTTCTTTGCCATGGTGGTCACACCTCCTCTCGTTGAGCGCACGATGTCGCGCGACTCTTGATCGTGAAGCACGTTATGGATGTAGTGTAGCACAAAAAACGTTGTCAAGCAACGTTCTGCGTGTACTGTCAAGCGCTACGATGCGCTCTCGCTATCGCGTTGCGAGCGAAACGCGCGCTTGCGATCGTTCGGATCGAGCAAACTCTTCCGCACGCGCACGTTCTTCGGGGTAACTTCTACGAGTTCGTCATTCCCAATGTACTCGAGTGCGAGTTCGAGCGAGAGTTCTCGTGGTGGGGCGAGCTGGATGGATTCATCAGACCCCGAGGCGCGCATGTTCGACAGGCGCTTACTCTTGCAGATGTTCACCTCGATGTCCTCTTCCCGGCTGCACTGCCCGACAACCATGCCTTGGTACACGGGGGTACCAGGCGTGATGAAGAGCGTGCCCCGGCCCTGGGCGATTTCCAGGCCGTAGGCGTTCGCCTCCCCGCTTTCCGTGGCAATGAGCGAGCCGTGGGGGAATGGATCCAAGCTACCCGCGAGGGGTCGGTACGCGTCGAAGAGGTGGTGCATGATGACCGTCCCCCGCGTGGTTGTGAGGAGGACGCTCTTCAGACCAATGAGCCCCCGCGTGGTGATGCGGTACTCCAGTCGCGCTTCGCCGTGCGTGGTTTCCATGTGCGTGAGCTCGGCGCGTCGCTTGCCTACCTCGGCAATGACCTCGCCCTGGTACTGTTCTGGAACTTCAACGGTGAGGAGCTCCCACGGTTCGTGCACGTCGCCGTCGACGTTCTTGGTGATGACGTGCGGTTGCCCAATTTGCAGCTCGTAGCCCTCGCGTCGCATCGTCTCAATGAGAATACTCAGGTGCAGTTCACCGCGTCCCGAGACGAGGAACTTATCCGCGCTCTGTCCCGGCTCAACGCGCAGTGCGACGTTCGTCTCGAGCTCGCGCATGAGGCGCTCGCGCAAGTGTCGGGAGGTAACGTACGTTCCTTCCTTTCCTGCGAAGGGACTCGTGTTCACCCCGAACGTCATCTGCATGGTAGGTTCGTCAATGGCGACTGGCGGCAAGGCCAGTGGCGCTGCTGCATCCGAAATCGTCTCGCCAATTTTCACGTCGTCGAAGCCAGCAATGGCGACAATCTCACCCACGCTCGCTCGCTCAACGCTCACCCGCGTGAGACCTTGGAAGACGAGCACGTCCGTGGCTTTTGCCTTGGAAATGCTGCCATCGGTGTGGCAAAGCGCAATATCCTGACCGCGCTGCACCGTACCTTGCGTCACCTTGCCGATGCCCATCTTCCCCTTGTAGTTGTCGTACGCGAGCGCGAGGATGAGCACCTGGAGTGTGGCGGCGGGGTCGCCCGTAGGTTCGGGAAAGGTTTCCAGAATTGCCTTGAAGAGCGGCCGCATGTCTGTGCCGGGTACCGCGCTATCTGCAGTCGCTTGGCCGTTCACTGCAGACGTGTAGATGATTGGGAATTCCAGTTGGTCGTGGTTGGCTTTGAGCTCGACGAACAAATCGAACGTGCGGTTTACCACGTGGTCGATTTGCGCATCGGCACGATCAATTTTGTTCACCACGACAATGGCCTTGTGCCCGAGCTCGAGCGCTTTTCGCAGGACAAACTTCGTCTGCGGCATGGGTCCCTCCTTTGCATCGACGAGGAGCAGTACGCCGTCCACCATGCGGAGCGTCCGTTCCACCTCACCGCCGAAGTCGGCGTGGCCGGGCGTGTCGACGATGTTCACCTTCACGCCATTGTAGGTGACGCTCGCATTTTTCGCTTTAATGGTAATGCCACGCTCCCGCTCCAAATCCATGGAGTCCATGATGAGGTCTCCAGCCGCGTTTCCCTCCACGGCGTGCGTCTGCTTCAGTAAGGCGTCCACGAGCGTGGTCTTGCCGTGGTCGACGTGGGCGATGATGGCGATGTTTCGGAGTGGCATAGCGAGTACGAAAAGCCGCACAATGCGCGGCACGTGCAGTGTAGCGCACCTACTCGGTACGTCAAATAGACGTTCTCGTGAGGACTGTTTATACTACTGGTATGTTCCTCCTCCGTTGGTTCATCAATGCACTCCTCGTCCTCCTGGTAGCGTACTTGGTTCCGGGTATTGTGGTGGCCACGTTCTGGTCTGCCCTCCTCGTCGCCCTCGCGCTGGGTGTGCTCAACGCAGTTATCCGCCCGATCCTGGTTATCCTGACACTCCCCATTACCCTGATTACCCTTGGGCTCTTCACGCTCGTCATCAACGCGGTGCTCTTCTGGTTCGTGAGCACGGTCGTGAAGGGGTTTGCGGTAGACGGGTTTGGCGCTGCCTTTCTGGGCGCGCTCGTTTTGTGGGTGTGTAGCTTTTTCACGAATTTCTTGCTCAAAGCTGGAAAGCGGTAATTGCGGCTAAGGTAAGAGAAGAAAACCCTCATTCGTGAGGGTATTTTTGTAGTTATCCACATACCATCCCCAGAACGCATTGACTTTTCCAGGGGGAGTGATAAGGTGCTGCTTCGCCAAACCTGCCACGAGACTGGCAGTGTTTTTGTTTTCCCGAACCCCTATGTCCCGAACCTATCGCAGGCACTCCCGACGCATTCTCCTGGTAAGCCTCTTCGCTTTTGCCTGGCAGCTTGCCTTGCCCCACCATGCATTCGCGCAGGTCGCACCCGAACCACGGGTTCGCACGCAGGTCATGTTCATCCTGCCGGTCGACCAGGCGTTGTCGCCAACGATTCCACTGGCCGAGGTGAAGCCAGTGCCTGCACCAATACCGCCGGCGCCAGTGTTTCGCGTTGCCAAGGTGCGCACGCTGGTCATGACCGCGTACTCCTCGACGCGCGACCAAACAGACGGTGACCCGTTCACGACCGCGTCTGGTCAGAAGGTTCGCGACGGCATCATTGCAATGAACGGCGTGCCGTTTGGTACGAAGATTCGCATCCCCGAGAAGTTCGGTGACAAAGTGTTCGTCGTACAGGATCGCATGTCCTCGCGCTACGGCTCGACCCGCGCAGACATTTGGATGAAGACTCGTGCCGATGCAGTGCAGTGGGGTGTGAGGCGAGTGAAGGTGGAGATTTTACAGTAAGTGCTACCCAACTGGCGCAGCTCGCGCCAGTTTTGTAATTGCGGTAGGATTGCGCTAGGCCAGAGTGGCGGAACGGTATACGCAGGAGACTTAAAATCTCCCACCCGTAAGGGTTTGTGGGTTCGAGTCCCACCTCTGGTACCAGCTCGTTTCGTGCTCCGCCCTGCGTGAGCGCGCTTACGCTTGCTCACTCCGGACTCCGCACGAAGCCTCGCTTTCCGCACGGATGCGTACTCGTCGCTGCGCTCCTGCGTGCCACATCCGTGCGGAGTTTATCACAGAGAGCGGGGCTTTTGTCGGTCACGAAAACGGAGCTCGACGTGCGAAACGAGCTGGAGCGGGTGATGGGATTCCCCCTCCGGGTCCGGGGTTGCCCGGCGTCTTCGACGCAACGGTCAACCCTGCGAACCCCAACGCAGCACAAACTGTTGTGCTGCTTCACCGCTGGAGCGGGTGATGGGATTCGCACCCACGGCCTCTTCCTTGGCAAGGAAGCGTTCTACTGCTGAACTACACCCGCGTATGAAGTTGTCTTTAGCCCCGAACCACTCACTGCGTCCGGGTACAGGGCCTGCACCAGAACGACCTTTGCTCGCCATGCATCGGAGCGTAGCGACTGGTGCATGGAGGCGACGGCGGGAATTGCACCCGCGCATAGAGGTTTTGCAGACCTCTGCCTTACTGCTTGGCTACGTCGCCAGGTGCCGTCGCGGAATTCAGGTACGCCTCATGCTACCAAATGGCTTCGCGACAAGCAATCCCCTAGCGGTGGTCTGCCCCAACAGCTTGCTGGATGTTTGTGAAGCCATCCCGTTCGAGCAGTTCGAGGAGTCGCTTGTTGATGTTCCGTACGGTTGCTGGCCCGCCGAAGATGAAACCCGTGATGAGTTGCACCAGGCTGGCACCGGCTCGGACTTTTTCGTATGCATGGTCGCCAGTGAAGATGCCGCCCGTGCCGATAATGGTGAGCTGCCCCTGGGTTTTCCCGTAGACGTAGCGAATACACTCCGTCGAGAGATTGCGTACGGGTTTTCCAGAGATACCCCCTGGCCATCGTTGGTCGTGCTCTTCGGGGTAGTCGAGGAGTGCGTGCGCTCGCGTCTTGTCTTTCATGAGGTTGCCAATGACTAGGCCTCGCATGTTGTACTGTTGGACGAGCTCGATGATGCGGTCGAGTTTCTCGCGTTCAATATCGGGGTTTACTTTGAGATACGTTGGTTTGGTCACCGCATGTTTCTCGCGAGCAGTTGCGAGTGCATTGAGCAGCGGTTCTAGTGCTGCAGGTTCGCTGAAAGGCGTTCCGTCTGCTGTATTCGGGCAGGAGAGGTTGATGGTTGCGTACGAACCGAGGTCTTTGAGCCGAGTGTACACGTGGACGTAGTCAGCTATCGCTTCGGCGCCCATGCAATCTGGTTGGTTCGATTTTGCCACCGACACACCGTAGGGCATGCGCACGCGCGTCTGCTCCAGGCGCTGCGCAACGCGCTCAACGCCTTGGCTACGTAGCCCGTAGTTCACCACCAGGGATTCGTTGCGCACCATGCGTCGTGCCCAGGGCTTGGGGTTTCCACGGTATGGCCGGCCAGTGATGCTGCCCACCTCTGCAAAGCCAAAACCGAACGTCTCGGCGAAGTGGAGGTTCTCACCATCTTTATCGAAGCCCGCCGAGAGGCCAACCGGGTTTTCGTACGCAACCCCATCCACCGTGGTGCGCAGCACAGGATCGGTGATGCGGTAGTACTTTCTCAGCGCATGGCCGAGTCCGGGCGTGCGCGCAGCGAGTTCGCTGCCGGTCGCAACAATGGGATGAATGACGTCTGGCGGGAGGAGGTAGAGGAGCGGGCGGAACACGCGTTGGTATAGCATGTGCTCCATTGTGCCCTATCGCAAGACTTTCCGCAAAAGCAAACGAGGAGCGGGGCGCGCTCCTCGTCGCAGCATTCTACTTTCGTGTTCTACTGCATTGGCTGTCCAACCGGCTTGTCACCCTTTTTCATGAGTGCGGCCACGAGCATGTACAGAGCCGATAGGCCAACGAGGATGTAGACAACTTTCGCAATAACCGCGTCACTCCCAATTTCTCGATCCCCTGGGAAAATTGTGCCTACGAGGTCAAAATTAAAAGCGCCGACGAGGCCCCAGTTCAACCCACCAACGATGAGGAGAATCATTGCGATCCAGTCGAGTGCGTTCATCTTTTTCATATCGTACACCCCCTTTCTTCTCTCTCTGTAGTTGAGTATAGCAGCTGACCTGCGTACGTGCACTGATCACCCATCACTCGTTCCACTTCTGACGCTCGAGGAGCTGCTTCAAGTCTCGGATGCGCTGCTCGTACATGTTAATGAGGTGGTTGATGTCGTCAGCGAGCTTTTGAAATGCCCCATCTTCCCGAACTACCAGACGTCGCTTCTCGCCCGTGCCCACGTCGTCGATCCGAGCGTTCTTCAACTCATCCTGTAGCTCTGCGAACGGGTGGCTCACCGTTCGGCGGAAAACGAGGAAGAAGGCGAGGAGGAAGGTAATGGTGGTGATGAGGTAGAGCAACGTAAACCCAACAGCACCAGATTGCAAACTGAGCCGAGCCGCGTCAGTCGCGGAGGCATCGAGGAACAGCTGCATGACGCCCAGGATGCCCTGACCTGAGCTTACCCGCAGCGGCATCGTGATGAGCAGCGCGCTCTCCAGAGAACGCTCCGTAGCATCGAGCTCACTACTTTCGGCGACGTAGCGAACTGTGCCCGTGCCGTGGAGTGCTTGCTCGATATCCTCGCGCACGTCTACGTGCGTGCCAACACTCGTCGCAAGGTCGGATCCAACGACGTAGCCATCGGGCAAGACGATTTTCACCCGTCGTACGCTCGGCGCTTCGAACTGCGCGATGAAGTCGCGCAACTGCTCTGCGCCCTTGCTATTGCCCTGGATGAACGCGTCACTCGAGAGGTGGGTGATGGATTGCTGGGTGATGAGCTCTTGGTAGATTTTCGTTTGGTTCTGAATCACCAAGCTCTCGACGTGTTCGTTGGTGCGACCAATGAAGGTGGTGGCCAGCACAACGGCAACAATTGCCCCGGCGATGATGAGCGCTTCAATGCTGGTGCCTGGGTAGCGCGAGCGTACGAGGTACGCTCCAAAGATGGTGGCAGCGAGCGCGGCGGTTCCGGCTGTCGCGCGGACCACGTCTGCCCAGAGCCCGGTGTCTGCAATACTCGTCACCAACTGGAAGCCGAAGGAGAGAGCGCCGAAGATCAATGCCCAGGTGAGGGCGCGGGTGAGCCGAGACAGGTGCCGGTGGCCGTGCAGTGTGCGGAGCTGGAACCACGCGAGTAAGGTGAGGGCGAGGTTGAGACCAATTGCTCCAAGGGTAGTCCACGTCGTCCACGGTGCCCCCGCAAAGCCGCGCTCCACAAACCATATTTGCGCAATGCTGTACGCTGTGGGAATCATCCCGAGCATGAGCGTGCGGAGCGGCCGCGTAATTTCCCGCTCAACGTAGCGGTGCTGCACGAAGTACAGGAAGAAGAACGTGATGACGGTTGCCGCGAGGGTGAGGCCGACGAAGATATCGATGACGATTACCGGGGTGGTCATACGCTGGTTTGTGGGCGAGCGGGTCGGGCTTGCGCGTCAATGTGGAGGATTTCGATGAGCTGGGGGTTGAGGATGTGCTCGGAGGGTTTCCCCGCGAGGACGTCGCGCGTCTTCTGCACGAGCTGTTCGGGCGTGAGGTTGGCTTTCACGATGATGTCCTTCGCTCCGTACCACAGCGCCTTTTGAATGGTTGCAGGGTCGCCGAGATTGGAGACGATGAGCACGGGGATGTGGCTGGTGCGCGGGTCAGCCATGAGCGCGCGCGTTGCATCGAAGCCATCCACCTTGGGCATGATGAGATCCATGAGGATGATGCTGGGCTTCGCAGCGCACGCATCTCCCACTGCGTGGCTTGCGTCTGGCTTGGCGGTGATCGTGAAATTTGCCCGTTCAAACTTCCGCACGTACATCGCGCGGAGCAGTTGGTCGTCTTCGAAGATGAGGACGTGCGGTGTGGTCATGCGCGTTTCTCGAGGATGCTCTTCGCTTCGGCGATGATGCTGCTCACCGAGTGCTGGTGCTTGACGAGGAAGCAGGCTATGCCTAGCTCCTCGCACCGCTTCTTCTCGTAGTCGCTCTCCAAGTGCGAGACGATCATCACGGGCACCGCGAAAGTACTCTTCTCAACGCGTAGCCGCTCGAGGAATTCTCGTCCCGACACTTTGGGCATGATCATGTCCAGGATGACCAAGTTGGGTTTCTGGTGCTTCGCCTTGTCGAGTCCCTCTGCTCCGTTGCTCGCAGTATCAACCACGTAGCCGAGCTTCTCGAGTTCCGTACGGAAGAGGGTGGCAACCGGCTGGTCGTCATCAACGACGAGTACGCGTTGAGGAGCTTTCTTAAGGGGGGTTGCAGTGGAGAGTGCCATAGGTGCGTGGGGTTACTCGTAGCGAAGCGCGTCGAGCGCGTTAATTTTTGAGGCGCGACGCGCTGGGTACAGGCCGGTGATGAAACCAACGATGACAATGACTCCAGCGATGACTCCGAGGAATGCGAGCGGAATGGCGAAGAGGTCAACTGCTTGTCCGCCCAAGCGAGCTGCGAGGCGGTTGATGGTGAAGTTCACGAGTTCGCCCAAGCCCACGCCCAGGAGCACGCCGGAAATGCCACCGAGGAAGCCAATGAGGAGTGACTCCGAGAGGAAGAGGAAGTACACGTCTCGGCTCGTCGTGCCGAGCGACTTCATGATGCCCACTTCACGCGTGCGCTCGAGGAGCGAAACGGTGAGGGTGTTGAAGGCGCCGAGGCTGGCTACGAGCATGGCGATGAGTCCAAACCCACCCATGACGAACTGGAACACCAGGAAGATGCGGTCAATCTGCCCTACCGTGTCGGCGACGGAGTCTACCTGGTACCCGAGCGCCTCGATGGTCACGCGCGCTCCTTCCAGGTCATCGCGGCTCGCCATCTTCACGCGCGCGAGGTTGAAGTTGGTAATCCCCGCATCGGTGAAGACCTTCAGAGGCAGGTAGGCAAGGCTGTTGTCCCCCTGGACAATGCCCACGACTTTCACGGTAACGTCTTTCGTCTGGATGCTCGAGGTGTTCGTGCTCTCGTTCACGTTGGCATTGTCATTCGTCGTACCAGCGTTCGTGTTCGACCCGGTATTCACGTTGGCGACGCTTCGTTCCTGCTCAACCTCTCCAGTGTCGGGTAAGACAATTTTCATGGTCAACTCTTGCCCCAAGAGGTCGCTCGCATTCTTCGCGCCGAGCAATTCCGCCGCTGTCGTGCTAATCACCGTGCTCAGTTCCTCATCCGTCGTGTAGAGTCCGCCGAAGCTCGGCACCACACCCTCGACTTCCAGGAATTGGGCTTGCACACCGAAGAGCGCGATGTCCGTAGCCGTGTCTCCGCGTACTGCTTGGCCAGATTGGGAAATGGAGGAGCTCACCCCAGCAACCTTCGGGAGTTCGCGGAAACTCTTCAGGGCAGCGTCGTCAATTTTGAGGATAGTGGACGTTCCCGTGCTCACATCGAGGATGGTGAGCGCGGCGACGTTCGTGACTCGGCTGACGATGATGGACTGCAACCCAAAGCCCAGGCTGACGAGGAAGACAATCGCGCCAATGCCAATGGCCATGCCACCTATGGTGAGGAAGGACCGCAGCTTGCGCATGCGCAAGCTGCTCGCCGCGAGGTACAGGATGTAACCAATTTTCATAGGGGCTTAGGAGAGGAACGTGCCGGTTCCAGAGAGAATTTTCCCATCGCGCACGTATATGGTTTGCGTGGCGTAGTGCACGTACTCCATGTTGTGGGTGACCATGATGATGGTAAGTTTCTTTTCCTCGTTCAGGCCTTTGAAGGTTTGCATCACACGCTCTGCGGATTCGGTATCGAGGTTACCGGTTGGCTCATCGGCCACGAGGATGGAAGGGTTGTTCACCAGCGCGCGCGCAATTTGCACCTTTTGCTGCTGCCCACCGGAGAGCTCTGTTGGGCGGAAGTTTGCGCGCACGTCCATGCCGAACTGCTTGAGGAGTATCATTGCTCGCTCTTCCCGCTCCTTCCGCCGCACGCCCATGATGGCGAGTGGGAACGCCACGTTCTCCAGCACGGTGAGCGAGCGGATCCAGTCGGACTTCTGGTACACAATACCAATGCGGCGCAAGCGGAAGCGCGCCAGGTCGTCTGGCTTCTTCTGATCCAGGCGCTCACCGGCGATGCTCACCAAACCGCTCGTTGGGTGCTCCAGCCCGAGCAAGGTGTGGAGGAGTGTCGACTTCCCGCTCCCCGATGGCCCGAGTAGGATGACGAACTGCTGGGGGAGGATCTCTAGGGAGACGTCTTTGAGGATGCGGATTGGCTCTTTGCCCACCCGAAAGTCCTTGATGACGTTCTTCACGGTGATGAGTGGTTGGGTGGCCATGGTCTACTCGAATAGGTTACCAATATTCCCGAACCAGGAGAATGTATCCTCCAGGTTGCCGATGACAATCTGCAGGAAGGACTGGCGGGCACGGCTGGTGAGGATGCTGTACCCTTGCGACTTCGATTCATTTCCCGCTTTGTCTTTGCTCACCACGCGGAAGTGGTAGGTCTTGGCGGGCGTGAGGCCGCCGATGACGACGAGGTGGTCGCGGACGCGCTCGGCGTTCTCGTCTGTTTCCGCGCTGTAGCTCGAACCCGAGAGCCCTTCCCCGTACTGCACTTGCGACGTCGTCGGTTCGTTCGTCTTCCAGGAGACGATGATTTGGATCTTCGCCGCGTCACCCGAGCCTACGGTGTTGGATTCCGACTTCACCTCGCTGATGACTGGCGGCGTGGTGTCCTCCAGGGTGCGGAACTTGTTCTCACCCGAGAGCGCCTCGTACCCAAATTGGTCGCGGCCGCGCACCTTGAACGTGTACTCGGTGGCGTCTTCTAAGCCGAACACCAGGATGCTGTGGTCGCGCACCAGAGAACTGTTGCCCTGGGTCTTCGGTGCGCTGGTTTCATTGTAGTACTCCACTTCGGACGTCGTCTGCACGTTCGTCGTCCACTTCACTTCGGTTTGGCCTTCCGCCTTGTTCACCGCAGAAACCTCGAGAATCTTGGGGAAGGTGAGGGTGGTGAAGCTGTAGTCGTCCGACGCAATGGGGTTTTCCGCACGATCTTTCCCCTCGAGGCGGAGGTGGTAGGTTGTCCCATCCCGCAAGTTCTCGAGCTTCACCGTGTGCGCGGTGCTAAACCCACTGGCGGCGGTGTAGGTAAAGCCGTAGTCGGTCGTGGGTCCGTACTGGATGATTGCCGTAGACTCTTTCGTTGTGGTCCAGCTAATGATCGCGTCGTTCAGCCGGACGTCAGAAATCTTCACGTTCTCAACGCGCGGTGCCTCGAGGGTGGTGAACTGTCCAATACTGGAGTACGCAATGTTCTCGTCGATGTCGATACTCTTCACCCGGAAGAAGTACGTCGTCTTCGGTTGCAAGCCGGTGACGCGGACCTCGTGGGCTTCAATTTGCGTCGCCGTCCCCTGCTCCTTGCTGAGGTCGTCTACGGTGAGGCCGAACTCGACGAACGATGAAGCCGTGCGCTCGGTGCGCCAGGTAACGACCGCCGCGAAGGAGTCGGGGAGGACGATGGGGTTCTCGGTGATCGGCGGTGGGGTGGTGTACCGTCCCTCCGGTTGCTCGGCGACCACGCTGGAGTTTCCTGAGAGCGCGCCGCCCGATCCTATGGCACGCAGGAAGTAGGCGTACACCCGCGTGCTATCCAGCCCGAGGTCGAGGTAGCCCAGGTTTTGCGTCGTGGCGATGCGGCTGTAGTTCGTTGGTGGCTCGTCGGTGGTGGACGGGCCATCGCAGTTCGTCGCAGTGGCCGACTCCTTCGTGCACCGGTAGATCGCGTACGACTCCACGCCCGAACCCTTGTCCGTCGGCTCGTCCCAGGTGAGGGTTACGGAGTAGCGCTTCGTCGAACGGTCGGACGAGTCGATGGCCTGCACGCTCCCTGGAGCACCTGGTGCCGTTGAAGTAAATGTGAAGTCTACGGTGGCAACAGCAGTGTAGTCGATGTTGCCAATAGCGTCGGCCGCGATGAGGTAGAACGTGTTCAGCCCCTGCTTCGTCGCAGCGGAGAACGCGGGCAGACTTCGGTTCTCGGTCTGACTCGCGGTCGTCCAGCCACCATCTGGGCTGGGAGTTGCGCTGCCGGCAGTGTTGTACCCGCACGCTGCTGCAGATGGCACTTCATTCAGCGTGTAGCAGTAGCGCAGGATGTCTGCTTCGTCGCACGGGGTTTGGCCCAAGCAGTTGTCCGGGAGCCCCCAGGAGAACGAGAATGTGTTGTTGTCTGTCTGGCTCGTGGGCGTGACAACCAGGCTCTGCGGTGCAGCAGGTGTGTTGCCTGAGTAGTAGAAGTTGACGGACTTGTAGCTCGCCGAGTAGTTCCCTGCTAAGTCCCGGCTGCGCACTTTGAAGACGTTCTCCCGGGCCTTGTACGCCTGGAGGTTCGCTACCGAGTACGTCGCGGCGCTCACGCAGGTTTCCACGGCTCCGGGTCCTTCAGTGGTGTAGCAGTACTGGTGGATGCCCGAGCCGCCCGTGTCGCTGCCCGCATTCCAGGTGAAGCCAAAGCTGTTCACCGACGTGTAGCCCGCCGGGGTTGCCGTGAGCGTGCCCGGCGCGTTGGGGCTCTCGGTATCCAAAAGGTAGGAGAAGCCGGCTGCCGCGGTGTCGGTGACGTTGCTGTTGCGATCTTGAGCCATGATCTTCAGGTAGTACGTGTTCGAGGTGAGCGCGGCAGACGCCTGGGTCGCGGCATTCCAGCTGCCGGTCACACCGTCTCCAGCAACAGCGTAGGTGTGCGTCCCGCTCACGTGCGCCAGGTTGGTGGCGTTGCACGATGCGTCCGAAGGATTTGCACAGTCGACGGTACCGAAGTACACGTGGTAGCTTTCCAAGCCAATGCCACCAGCGTTGTCGCTCCCGGTCCACTCGAAGTAGGGCGTGGCATCATTGGACCAGTCCCCCGCGACAATGTCGTCCGTTTTTGTACTGTCCGTGTATGCACTCGCGCTCACGGGGTTGGTTGGGTCAGTGCCGTCGGTGTAGGACGACCAGGTGAGGTCGTAGACGGTGGGCGTCCACACTTGGTCAGACCGCATGGTAATGCGCACCTGGCCGTACCGAGCCAGTGATGATGCGACCGTCGAGGTATCGACCGTGCCCACAGGGTGCGTGTTCGTCACCGCCGTCCACGCACTCCAGCTGGCATGGGTGGTATCAGCAGCGCACCCAGCGACGTTGCACGTGCGCGTCTCTACGAGCAGCGATGTCTTCGTTGCGTCTGCGGCATTCAGTGCAATGCCCCCGTACCCGTACACGCCAACGCCGAAGTCGAGGATTTCTGACGTCCAGCGTCCGAAGTCTTCGTACCCCGTACTCCCAGGTACGCCAATGACGTACCGGTCAACCGCCGAGGTGTTGGTGCCGCGGTTCCCTAAGATGACGTTGTTACCCGTCATCACCAGGCTCCCGAGCGAGTAGGTTTGCGGTACCGCGCGCGTCGTCCATACGCCGTCGGGGTCGCCGTCGGGGTCGAGGACGTACATCTCCACTCCACCCGTGCCGCGTGGGAACAGGAGGTTACCCTGGCCGTCATTCACGCACGCGTCACCCGCAATGAGGTTCGGCGAGTTCTCCACCGTAGCCGCCGGATCCCACTGCTCGGTACTCAAGTTGAACCGGTACACGGCGGCAGTGGTGACGCCCCGGGTGAGGTAGATGTACTCGGTTCCGCCGACGTTGATGCGCGCAGCGCACGAGCCTGCTCCATTCGCCAACCAGAGCGATTGATTCGCGCCAGCGAGCCGCTGCCACGTATCTGTGGAAATGGTGTACTTGTAGTACTCCGTCGAAGTTCCCCGCGAGGTGTAGATTGCGTCAGCGCCATCCCACACGAGGTCCGCGCCGCCATTCGGCTCGACTGCAGCGCCCGCGTTGTTGATGTTCGAGAGGCGCGTCCAGGTATCCTGCGTGGGGTTGTACCGGAAGAAGTAGCCAATGTTGTCACCCTGTGCTTCATTGCCCGTGAGCACGTACACGCCATCGTAGGTGTTCGTGGAGTGGTTCACGTACTCGGCGTCCGCACCCGTGGAGACCGTGTGCGGTACGTCTGCCTTGCGCTGCCAGTTGTCGGTTGTGGGGTTGTAACGCCACCACTCGCTGTGGGTTTGGCCACGGCTGGCATACACCAGTCCAGTCTGCGTGTCGTACGCCATTGGCCCAGAGCTGAAGCCATTGCTCGTGAAACCGTGCGGTAAGCCCGTACCTTTCCACCGATTGTCAGAAATATCAAACGCGAACATGGTGTACTCGTTGTACCCACGAAGGGTGATGAGCGTATTGGTTTCCGGAATGTACGCCAGCCCCTGCTCACTCCCTTGATTGTTGTTCGTCGGCATGTCTGGGAGCTGCGTCCACAATCCTGACGTTGGGTCGAACCTCCAGAATTCATTGGATATCGCGCCCCGCAGCAAGTAGAGGTACGCACCAGCGCGGCGGAGCGCAGTGCCATCGCCAATGGGGAGGGGCGGGTTTATGGTGTACGACCAGGAGACACTACCATTTACCGCGATTGTTCCCTTCCAAAAGTGGGAGGTATTTCCGCCCCGGCTCGCGTACAAGCACCCGCCAGTTGCGGTGCACCCCGCGGTGCTGTTCGGCACGTACGAGAGCGTCCCGCCTGCGGCAACCGCTTGGTCAACGTCGCTGAGGTTCGACCAAGTATCGCTCCCCAGGTTGTACCTCACGAATCGCGTACCTGGTGACGTGCTACCCGTGAGGAGGTAGATGGTGTCCGTGCCGTTGTACGCCATAGCCCCACCCGCACCAACGTTGAAGTTCGCGCCGCTGTACTGCACGTTTGTCAGCGAGGTCCAGGTATTCGCGCTAATATCGAAACGCTTGAATACCGATTGGTTCCCGCCTTGCGTGGCGAAGAGGCACCCCTGACTGTCAGCGCACCCCGTGGCACCGCTGGGTACGAAGACCACACTCGAGCCCGAACCGAAGTTGGCACCGTACCCAGTTTTCGCTGTGTAGGTTTTTGTAGAAATTGAGTACTGGTACAGGGTAGCCGCACCATTCACGCGAATCATGAAGATACTGTCTGCATTGTCGTGCACGAGTGCTGACCCCGTCGTGGCCGTGCCTGGCAGTGACGATTCGTTCGTCCAATCGCCATTCGCTACGGCTGCTAGCTGCAATGCTGTGCCACTGCTCGCATTCGTATCGAGCCCTGTTGCACTCGTCCCGCTGTACGTGAAGTCAGCCTGCGCTGTCCACGTGCGCGTCGTTGCCGGGCTAATGCCGGTGTAGGTGTACTCGAACATCGTCGCGGGTGTTTGCGTGTTCCCCGCAGCATCTTTCGCGGCAACGTTGAGGCAGTAGGTTGTGCCGTTCACCAGGCTGCTGTTCACCGTGTAGGATGTGCCCGTCTGGAAGTAGTCCTCACTCGCGGTCGGATCGAACCCGCACGTACTCGTCCACGCGACGTAGTAGCCAGCGATGGGCGACTCGGTTTGCGTGGCGGGCGTGAACTCGAAGTACGGATTCGTGACGTAGTTCGTCGCAGGCGTGGTGAGCGTTGCCGACTTCGCACTCGACGTCCACCCGCTCACCGTTGGGTTGGTGGGCGCTGTGCTGTCTTTCTCGTAGGTAATCGTCAGATCATCCAGGACGGGCGCGCTCGTGCCTGCGGCGGAGTTGAGTTGGGCTTTCACCTGGATGTAGCGGTTTGGATTCGAGGCAATGGTCGTGCCACTCACCGCAGCCCACGTGCTCCAGTCAGCGCCATTGTCTGACGTTCGCGTCCACAGGTTGATGCTGTTTCCGTTGAGCGTGCTATTGCTCGTGAGCGAGGTGAACGAGCTCACGTAGTGCAGGTCAATTGTTGGTGAAACCCAGGTCACCGCTGGTACGTAGTCGTCCGTTTCGTAGTTGAACTTGTGAATGCCGTACCACGTTTCCCCCCGCATGAGGTACATTGTTCCGCTAGCGTTACCCCGCGTAATACCCTGCGAGCGCGCCAGCCGCACGGGCGCATCCGCTGCTCGACTCCAGGTTTGGCCGCTCACGTCGTAGCGCCACACTTCTTTGCTGTACTTGCCGGGGAATACGTAGAGGTTATCCGTGCCGTCGAACGCCATGGCATTGGTAAACTGCGCACCGCTCACGTTCGTGCCCGGCGCCGTGGGCATGTTCGGGAGTTCGTCCCACGTGTCGCCGGCAATACTGTACTTCATCAAGACGCCACGACCATAACCAATGAGTGCATAAATTTCGGTTGCATCGGCAATGTCGGTGCGGTTGCTCGCGAGTGCGGCGCCGTAGCTCACACCCACGTAGGATTCGCCGTTCGCATTAATAGCATTCTCTGCCGCGATGGTACTCCCGTTGTAGTAGGAGAACAGCACGCCTCCATTGCCGTGGAGCATGTAGAAACGATTGTCAGCCGTGCACACGGTATCACCGCCAACGCCTACCGCAGCCGGTGCGGTGAGGCTCGCAACTGCGCCCGAACTTATCGTGTAGTTGTACACGGTGGTTTGTCCGCCGCCTCGGGCAATGAAGATGTTCCCCGCGCCGTCGTAGCACAAACTCGCGCCGTACCCAGCGATGACCGTGGTAGCATTTGCCGTCCACGTTTGCGTGCTTATGGCGAATTTCCGTACGTAGTCTGTTGAGTTGGAGCGCACGACGAAGAGGCAGCCCTCGGCGTCACTGCAGTCCGTACCATTCGGCACGTAGGCAATGAGGTTGTCGCTCGGGTTCGAGGTCGCTGCTGGTTGCTGGGTGATGATCATGTCCCACTTCGGCACCGACTTGTTGTACCGCACGAATTCTGGCACACCACCCAGCGTGGCGTAGATGTACCCCTTCACGTACACGAGCGCGGCACCTGACGTTGTCGAGCGCTGGGTATCTGGCGTGTCGCCCGCTGCCGTGTCCCACGTTCCACCAGAGCCCGAAATGGCGTCGATATCGTACTTCACAAACTGCACGTTGCCACCGTTGAACACGTACAGGTCGTCGCTATCGCTATCGAACGCCATAGCGCTTCCGGCGGCAATGTTCCCAGTGCCCGAAAATGATGGGAAGTTCTGGAAGTTGGTGAACCACTGGTCCAGGCCAATGTCGTACCGGAAGAAGTTGCGGTTGCTCCCGAGCGTGCTGTAGATGCAGCCCGTCGTGCAGTAGGTGTCGCTCGCAATGGTGAACGACGTGTCAGAGTAGACGAGCGCGTGCGAGGTGGTGCTGTTCACCGGGTCGGGAACAGAGACGCCGCTCGACCAGGCGTCGGTTTGCGTGTCGTAGATGAAGAAGCCTGTCTGACCACCGCCCTGCACTGCGTAGAGCTTGCCGTTGTTCCCACTCTCAATGTCCGCGCCACCCTGTGCGCTCGTGGAACCCCACACGTCAGGCGCACTCGGCAATTTCGACCACGAGTTCGCGAGGATGTCGTACTTGAAGAATACTCCCGTTGCATCCGTCGTTGCTAATCCGTCGTGCCCGTTAATCGCGTAGATTGCACCGTCGTAGTACGTGATCGCACTGTTGTAGTAGAACGACGTCGGTGCATCCGCGAGTTGCTTCCACGTATTCGTATCTGGGTTGTAGCGCCACAAATCTGGCAAGCGGCCGCCGAGGATCATGTACACGTAGCTCCCATCGGTCGTGAGGTCTGCACCAATGGTCGCTGTTGGTGAGGCGAGGCCGTAGTTCCCGCGGATATTTTCTGGGAACCCGGGCGTTTCTGCGCTCCACGAACCAACGCCGCCACTCTTCATCGTCAGGCTACCTGCCGTACTCGTCGTATCGAGGGTGTTGTTGTAGAATTCGCCCGCTTCCCACTGCGCCTGCGTGGAAATGACGTGCGTCTCGGATACTGCGAGGATGCTGTGGACGAAGTTGAAGACACCCGCGCCAGCGAGGATCGCAATCGCAAGGTAGCTCAAGGCGCGGTTGCGCAAGTGCGGGGTGTGCACGTGCTTAGCAATCCGCTGCCGTGCAGGTTTCGTTCGGTACGCAAACGTGCTAAGTGATTCTTTCCCTGTGTGCCAAAGCCGCCCACCAAGGTGTTTGATGTGGGCGTGGAGCTTTGTTACCTGAGATACTTTTTGTACTTTTAGCTTCGTTTTCTTCGATTTCCAGCCTTTCCGATTTGCAATTGCAACAATTCGAGAACGGGAAACCGATTTCTTGGCTAATTTCAGCGAAGAATAAGGCTTCCGCCCTGCTTTTTTTGCAGTTTTTTTGGGGTGGCGCGTCGACAAGCGTGTGCGAGCCATTGGGATAGGATGTATTTTTGGCTTTAGTTAGCCACTTTTTCAACTACAGCATGGATTTCGGATAGTAGTAATTCTACCCGAAAAAACTTGTAGTTTATGTGATTATTCTAATACAAAAATCAAAAAAAGTCAAATATCCTAGGAAGACTTCCCCACGCCTAGAGAATGAGCATTCCGTCCCCAAAGGAGAAGAAGCGAAAACCCGCGCTTTTCGCCTTTTCGTAGGCATCCAGCAGTGTTTTCCGACCAGCTAAGCTCGCAACCAGCATGAGCAGGCTGGATTTTGGGACGTGGAAGTTCGTAATGAGACTGTCGATAAATCGGAACCTGTACCCAGGTTGAATGAAGAGTTTAGTTTCCCCTGTCTCAGCTCGTAGAGTACCGTTTGGTCGCGTGGCTGATTCTAAGGTTCGTACAACCGTGGTGCCAACCGCGACGATGGGTCGACCCCCTCGCCTCGCAGCATTGAGAGCGCGTGCGGTGCGCGCATCGACGTTGTACCACTCGGCGTGTAGCCGCTTTTTGCGGAGTTGGTCTTCCGTCATTGGGGCGAACGTCCCGAGGTTCACGTGCAAGGTTACGTACTGAATGCCAAAACCTTTGCGTTTGAGCTTGGCAATGAGCGGCTTCGTAAAGTGGAGCGATGCCGTGGGCGCGGCCACGGAGCCGCTCGCCTTAGCGAACACGGTTTGGTACTGGGCTTTGCGCTCGGCTTCGGTGAGTGGCGAGTGCTTGATGTAGGGCGGCAGCGGCGCCACGCCGTATCGATCGAAGATCGTTCGCAGCCGCGCAATTGGAAAGGACGGCGTGAGCAGCCATTGGTTGTCTACGCGCCGCACAACCGTAAACGTGATGCGCTTCGTCAGGCGCAGAATTTCGCCCCGCCCCGAGGGTGAGGCAGGCGTGGACAGCGCCCGGTCGGCCAAGACGCGAACATTTTTTCCTTCTGTGGCAGTGTAGAGC